>DAIRXT010000001.1:0-26360 GCA_036819575.1 Candidatus Nanopelagicales bacterium
CAAGAACTGAACCAATTTTATTGGTCTTTGTCATTAATCCAGCCAAATAACCTGCACCATAACCTGCTTGATCTTCAGGGAAAATCAAACCTGTTACGTTAGCAACTTCTTCGCCTTGGAATTGATCCACACCAATGAACTTGATGTTTGGATTTGCTTTTGCTGCAGTAACTGTGGCTTCTGCCATCAAGAATCCAACGGTAACAATAACGTCGTAACTCTTATCGATGAATTGACCCATGTTTGCTGCATAGTCTTTTGTGTCGGTTGTTTCAATGTATTTGTAGAAACCGCCAACTTCTGCTGCTGCTGCTAAAGCACCTTCATGTGCAGATTGGTTGAATGACTTGTCATCAACCTTGCCAATGTCAGTTACTAAACCAACGCAGAAATTTTCAGCTGCTGCACAGTTTGAGTCATCTAATGCAGCGGCTGTTTCTTCTGCTGCTGTATCTGATGATCCACTGCTGCAAGCTGCTAGTACTAAAGCAAGAATTGAAATTCCTGCTAATGTGCGCATGCGCTTCATTAACTAGTGCTCCTTTTTTTCTTTGCCCCATTTTGGGAACGTTTAGGTACCAGCAGTTCACACTCCTGATGGGTTCGACATTACGGCAAGGGTCAGCAATATTTGTCTTATATATAGGTGAATTTGTCGATGTGATGAAAGCGTTATGAAACTTGTGTTACTGGAGTTATCTGTGATTTAAGAGATACGTTCCAGAACTATTTTTCGTTTTTCTTTTGGTTCTGCACCAATAGTAAAGGCATTTTTTAGTGCTTCTTTAGCCAAAGGCAATCTTGAAGCGTCATCTATGTGAAGTTCCAAAACTGGTTGATCTTTTTCCACATAATCACCCTCTTTAGCCAAACAAATAATTCCTGCTGTTTTTGAAACTGCATCTTCTTTCTTTGCTCTACCTGCACCTAATCTCCAAGCAGATAATCCAATTGCATAAGCATCTAAATCTGTGATGTAACCAGATTGAGTAGCTACAACATTTTCTTTTTGCTTTGCAACAGGAATTTCAATATCAGGATTTCCACCTTGGGCAACGATCATTTTCTTCCACACTTGCATTGCAGAACCGTCTTTTAATCCTGTTGCTGGATCTTTATTGATTCCTGCTAATTGCAACATTTCTTTGGCTAATGCCAAAGTTATTTCAATAACATCTTGAGGACCTTTGCCATTTAAGACATCAATTGATTCACTTACCTCTAATGCGTTTCCAACAGCATTACCAAGGGGTGTATCCATTTGGGTAATAAGTGCAACTGTTTTTACTCCTGCTTTGTTACCAATTTCAACCATGGTCTCAGCCAATTGTTTAGCTTTTGAAAAATCTTTCATAAATGCACCACGTCCTGCTTTAACATCTAAAACTAAAGATTGAGTACCTTCGGCAATTTTCTTACTCATAATGGAGGAGGCAATTAAAGGAATACATTCCACTGCTCCGATTACGTCTCTAAAGGAATACATTTTTCTATCTGCTGGTGCTAAACCTGCTCCAGCAGCTGTAATAAAAACGCCCACATCTTTGAGTTGTTGAATCATTTTTTCATTTGAAAGTGTGATGTTAAATCCAGAAACAGATTCCATCTTGTCTAAAGTTCCGCCAAAAGTTCCAAGTCCTCGACCAGACAATTGTGGAACAGCTGCTCCAAAAGATGCCACTAATGGACACAAAGGAAGAGATATTTTGTCTCCTACTCCACCGGTGGAATGTTTATCTACTGTTGGTTTTCCTACACCTGCTAAATCTAAAATTTCACCACTTTTAATCATGGCATCTGTCCACACACTTAGTTCTTCTTTATTTAAACCTTGAAAGAAAACTGCCATAAGAAAAGAGCCAGCTTGTTCATCAGGTATTTCATTCTTTGTGAAAGCGTTGATAAACCAACGAATTTGTTCTTCAGTTAAAACGCCACCGTCGCGTTTAACGTAAATCAAATCTTGGAAGTTCATGCCACACTCCATCCACCATCAACGCTAACAGAAATTCCTGTTATCCCTGATGCTTCATCACTTAAAAGGAAAGAAACTGTCTTTGCCACTTCACTAGCACTTACTGGTCTTTTCATCGGAGATCTTTGGTTCCACTTATTCAAACCTTCAGGCCATGATTTATCTAAACCATCTCGATCAACTAAACCTGGTGCAACAGCGTTACATCTCACACCCATTGCTGCTAATTCAACAGCTGCTAATTCTGTGTATCGAGTTAATGCCGCTTTACTTGATGCATATAGCGAATGATTTGGAAATGGATGTTCGGCTTCAATTGAGGTGATATTTACGATGGCATTTCCTGGTTTAAAAATATTCAAACAAGCTTTGACTATTGCTTGAGGAGCTAAAACGTTAGTAAACATGATTGAATTCATTACTTCATCATCAAGTGGATCTTCGGGATCAAGGCTTTGATCTGCTGCGTTATTTACTAGATAATCAATTGTTGAAACTTTTTCTAATATTTCTGAAACTAGTTTTTCAGCTACATCATCAAGATTTCCTTTAGAAAGATCACTTTTTACACTAAAAGCTTTAGCGCCACTTTTATTTATTTCAGCCACAACTTCCTGAGCGGCTTTTTCATTACTTTTGTAATGAATCACAACTTGAGCGCCCTCTTGAGCAAGTTTGAGGGCAATTTCTTTGCCTAAACCAGAGCTAGCTCCAGTTACTAGAGCAACTTTATTTTCAAATCTTTTTATCATTTGGCACTATGAATTCTTGCTTCACTAATTATTTGGTTCATGTCTACTTTGGTTGAGATTCGATCAACAATTACTGGATCTCCTGCTACCAAAACGTGCACGACATCACTTCTTCCCGCTGCATAAACCAGCAGTCCATGAGGGTCTCCTACTGGAACAAGGTGGGGCTGATCCAGATCTAACACAATTAAATCTGCTTCTTTTCCAACTTCCACACTGCCAATTCGATCTTGCATTCCAATTGCTAAAGCTCCGCCATAAGTTGCTGCTCTTACAACTTCTGCAACCGGGATAGCAGCCGCATCTTCTGTGATCAATCTTGCTAAATTCGCAGCTGCTCTCATGACATTCCACATATCTAAATCATTACTTGAAGAACAGCCATCTGTTCCAAGAGATACATTAATTCCTAATTCTTTAGCTTTGACCCATTCAAATGCACCACTGGCTAGTTTTAAATTAGATCCTGGGCAATGGGAAAGACTGACATTGTTTGCTTTGATTATCTTTCTATCATCATCAGTTAATTTCACAGCATGAGCAAAGACTGCGTTATCTAATGCGTTTGCATCATTGAGAACTTTTGTAGGAGTTTTGCCATGACGTTTAATTACATCATCATTTTCTGCTTGGTTCTCAGAAATATGGGTATTGAAAATCGCACCCATTTCTTTAGCGACTGCTGCAACTTCTGCTAAATGTTCTGGAGAAACTGTGTAAGTGGAATGTGGTTGTGCCACAAGAGGTGCATATGCTCCCCCAATTTCTTTTATAACGTTGGGCCAATTTCGTAAATGTTCAATTCGTTTATCCCACTCAAGACCATCTGGTCCTGCAAAATCAAAAAATACTGGACCAATTAAATGTCTTAGTCCAACTTCAACGGCACCTTTGTGAGCCATGTGAGGGTGTAAATACATATCTAATGTGCAAGTTGTGCCACCTAGTAATGCTTCAAGTGCTCCTAATTTGGCACCAATGTATGTACCTTTTTCATCCATAATTCTTGCTTCTTCAGCCCAAACTTTTTCTAAGAATCCTTGCAAATCAACATCTTCAGCAACTCCACGAAGAAGAGTCATTGGAGTGTGAGTATGGGTATTAATTAGTCCAGGCATAACCAAGTGGTGGGAACAATCAATCACTTTGTTTGATTGCCACTGATTTTCTTGATCAATGGGAACAATTCCAAATATTTTCGCATCTTTTATAGCAATACTTACATTTCTTAAAACAGAGGATTTTTCATCAACTACCACAACGTATGAAGCATTATGAAGAATTAAATCTACTTGGGTAGCCATAGTTATTGGGCCAGAATTCGTGTTGCTTCATTTAATATTTTCACTACTTGGGTAGCTGAAGTTTCCACTACTTTTTGCACATCTTCCATTGTTATTTCTTCTGCACTTAAACCTGCAGCAGGATTTGCCACTATACAAATAGCGGCATATCGCAAACCTTTCTCAACGGCTAAAACAACTTCAGGAACGCCAGTCATTCCCACCATCGTGACACCCATTTTTTGAGCCATTTGAATTTCAGCTTTTGTCTCAAACCTAGGACCTTCAAAACCACCATAAACTCCCCCGTTTGAAACAGGGATGTTTAGATTTTCACAACTCTTGATTAATACATTTCTTAATTCTTGGTTATAAGGATTTGTCATATCAACATGATTGACACCTTCTTGGCCATCAAAAAAAGTTAAAACTCTATTTTTTGTAAAGTCAATAAAGTCATCAACAACTTGTAATCCGCCCACCGGAACTGATTTATCAATTCCTCCGCAAACATTAACTGCTAAAACATCCTTTATGCCCAAATCAACTAAGGCTTGAATATTTGCTCGATAGTTGACCTCATGAGGAGGAACAGAGTGCTTTGTTCCATGTCTTGTTAAAAAATAAGTGACTCGGTCATGCCAAGTTCCTTTTGTAACTTGGGCTTGTCCATATTTTGTTTCAATTACTTTAACTTCAGGATTTTTCAGTTCAGAAATTGAATAAAATCCTGTACCAGCAATAATTCCTAGTGGTTCTTTCATTTAAGTTAAATTGCTTCCGTCAAAGGCATCGGGAAGTAATTCCTTTAATCTTTTTGGACCATCATTGTGATCAACTAACAGTTCTGGGCCACCGTGTTCTTGCAACAATTGTCTGCATCTTCCACATGGTAATAAAATTCCAGGTTCTGGACCTACACAGGAAAAAGCAATTAATCTTCCACCCCCTGTTAGGGCAAGTTGGGAAACTAATCCACATTCTGCACAAAGTGTTAATCCATAAGATGCGTTCTCAACGTTGCATCCAGAGACAATTCGTCCATCATCAACAAGAGCTGCAGCACCCACGGGAAATTTAGAGTAATTAACATAGGCATTCTTCTGAGCAATCTTGGCTTGATCGCGAAGAACTTGCCAATCAATTTTGAGATTTTCCATAACAGGCTTAAGACTACGCCAAGTGTGAAATTAAATAAAACTAATGGTCTAAATTAATGAATTTACGCGCTGGACAAGTCGATTCTGAGAAATCTCTTCAGCGGATCGAATCAGAGATATAGCTGTTCTTCTGCGCCATAAATCTTCAGGTTTTTGCACCATTTCGTTTTTGACTATGTAAACGCACTCACCAAAGGTCAGTTCTAGTTCTGGAAAAATTCTCTCCAAATAATCATTATTTTCTCTAAATGATTTCAGAATTTCAAAAGACTCATTTCCATGCCTTCTCCAAATTGCCGGAGCAACAAATTCCACATCACTCTCACTAACATTGGAAATACTTTTAAATTCTGAAATGAAATCTTGATATCTATCCTGTTTATCTTCGCCATACCATTTCTTTATTTTGGTAATTCTTATGCCTAACTTTTTAACAAAATCAACAACTTCTTCACCAACATTTACGCAATCGGTTAATTTGCCACCAAAGATTGTAATAATTTTGGTTTTCTTGTTAACTTCAATTTCGTGCTTTCTAGAAAGAGCTGTCCATTCAATCTTTGAAACATCTTTATTGCCTTTAACAACAAGTGGTCTAACACCGCAGCGTTCTGAAATAATGTCACTCTTAGTTAATGGGGTAGCTAGATTTAAACAGCGATTTGCTTGCTCAAGAACAAATTCTCTATCTTGATCTGTAACTTCGCTTACTGGATCGTCAACTCTTGTGTCAGTGGTACCAATGACACTTCTATCTTTCATCGGAATTACATAAAACAAACGTCCCTTATCGTCAAAGAATGCTAGGACTCTGTTGTTGGTTGTAAGTCTGGGAACAACTAAATGAATACCTTTAGATAAAGTCAATTGATGAATTGTTTGATCGTGAAATTTCTGAGTTAGATCTTTTCCCCATGGACCACCTGCATTAATTACAACTTCGGCAGTGACGTCGAATTGTTCATTATTCAACTCATTTTTGAGATGAAGAGTCCATAAGTCGTTTTCTCTCGTTGCATCTTGCATTGAAACATAATTAGTTGTGACTGCTCCATGTGCTGATGCATTTTTAACAAAATCCCAAACAAATCTTGCATCGTTATCGACTAATAACGCATCGTCATATCTGACAGATCCTTTTAGCCCTGCTGAATTAATCAAGGTTTCAATCTCAATAGTTTCTTCTGGTGAATATACTTTTGGAGGTTTAGTTTTAAATCTGCCAAGTATCCAATACAAAATAGTTCCGGCACCACCAAGAAATCTTCCAAATGGCGCCGTTGGTCCTATTGCTGCAAGAAAAGAAATAGCTTTAATTCGGTTTGGAAATGCCTCTAGCATGTGGTTTCGAGATCCGCATAAGTTCCAAACTAATGGAATTTCATAAGTCTGAAGATATTTAATTCCGCCCCAAACCATATTTGAAGATTCCTGACTAGTTACCCCAGCAAAATCTGCCCGATCAATTAATGCAACTTTTACACCACTTGCTGCTAGTGCCGCAGCGGAAACTGCACCATTTATTCCCCCACCAACAATCACAACTTGAAATTTTTGGTCCTTTAATCGTGAAAGGTATTCCCCACGATTATTCAATTCAAGCCTCACAAAGTAGGGGTAAGTTATGTTTTGAACGATTCTACTTTTAATTTACTTCCGAGTAAAGCAGGCTAGCGTTATTTGATTGTTATTTAAATTTCAAGATTTACCCAGGTGCGGAGTTTGCTTATAAAGAAGCGAAGTGAAAGTATATAGATATAGATAATAGGAGCTAAATTGAATAAAAAATTGATGCTAGTAATTTCACTTTTCTCAACACTAGTTTTGTCAGCTTGTGGTTCAAACACTGACTCAATGGGAATGTCAGATTCTTCAATTAGTTCAATGCCTGCAACCGGTGAAATGACAGTAGAAAATAAGATTTCGGCAGATAGATCCATTATCAAAACTTCATCCCTTACTATCAGAGTAAAAAATGTAGAGAAATCTGTTACCGAAGCACAAACTCTTGCGGCCAGTTTTGATGGCCGAGTAGATGACTTGTCACAATACAAAAATCCAGGTAGTCAAGATTCCTTAAGTGCAAATCTAACGATAAGAGTTCCAAGTAAGAATCTAGAAGCATCCATAGAAGCTTTCAAGAAACTTGGTGATGTTGAGGCTTCCTCAGTTTCAGCATCTGATGTGACCATGCAAAAAGTTGACTTAGATGCACGAATTGCTGCATTGGCTACATCAATCGAACGATTTAAGCAACTAATTTCTGCAGCAACAAATACTGCTGATCTAATTGCAGCCGAAACTGCCTTAGCTGAGAGACAAGCTGAATTAGATAGCTTAAATGCTCAACTTAAATATTTATCAGATCAAGTCGACATGTCAGTTATTTACCTTGCCTTACTTCCTAATGACTCTTTCAGTGCAATAAAGCCAATTGGATTTATTGCCGGAATTGAAAAAGGGTTTGTGGCATTACTTAATGCCTTGGCCAACCTGACCTCAATTCTGGGTTATGCCATCCCTTGGATTATCTCTATCTTGGTAATAGTTCTGGTATTCAAAATAGTTTCCAGAATTAAAGGTAAATGATAGCGAAAGGATAATAAGCCTTGTTGAGTGCGATTTCAATTGCAAAGCGAATACCACATGATTTTATTTTGGGTGTTGCTACATCTTCTTGGCAAATTGAAGGTAGTAGTCATTCTCGGGGGCGAAGTATTTGGGACGATTTTGCAGAAATAACAGGTTATGTAAAAGATGGAGCAAATGTTGACCCAGCTTGTGATCACCTTAATAAATGGCATGAGGATCTAAATTTAATTAAAGAATTAGGATTCAATGCATATCGATTATCGATTTCTTGGCCAAGGATACTTCCAGATGGGACTGGGAATATTAATGTTGCTGGATTAAATTTTTACGACAAATTAATAGATCGATTACTGGAATTGAAAATCAAACCCGTTTTGACTATTTACCACTGGGATTTACCTTCAAAATTACAAGATCTTGGCGGCTGGGAATCCCCACAGACCGTAGATGCCTTCACGGAGTACACAGAAGTTTTAGCTAATAAATTCGCAGACAGAGTTGACCGTTGGGCAACGCTTAATGAACCTTGGTGTCCTGCTTTTCTTGGATACTCTACAAAAATTCATGCACCTGCTTTGGGTAAACCTGGCGCAGGATTTACTGCTGCTTATTATCAAATGCTGGCACATGCTAGGGCCGTAGCTGTTCTAAGAAGTAAAAAAGCACAAAACATAGGAACTGTACTTAATCTATTCCCAGTCTTAACAAACTCAACTGAAGTTGAAGAAGCAGTAATGCACATTGATGGTGTGCAGAATCGACTTTTTTTAGATCCATTAGCAGGTCGCGGTATTCCCCAAGATGTAATTGAAAGAACTCTTGATTTAAATGATTGGAAATTTATTAATGATTCAGAAGTTAAAGAAATGTCTGCCAAAATTGATTGGCTAGGCGTGAACTACTACACGGTTATGAGAATTGATTCTATAAATAAACAATTTGAAGGGGAAACTTTAGGCCAAGACGCGGGTGCATTTCCTGGAACACCAGCAATTAAATTCACTCCTCGGGAACCAAGAACTCAAATGGGTTGGGAAGTAAATTCTGAAGGATTAACTGAAACATTAAAAATTACTTCTGAAAGACTTCCCGGGGTTCCTTTGTTTGTTACTGAAAATGGCTCAGCATATCCAGATTCATTAATCAATGGTGAAATTAAAGATATAAAGAGAACAGAATATTTTGCAAATCACATTTCTGCGACATTAGACGCTATTGACCAAGGAGTTGACGTTAGAGGATATTTTGCTTGGTCATTACTGGATAACTTAGAGTGGGCAGAGGGTTGGTCAAAAAGATTTGGGATTGTCCATGTTGATCCGGTGACTCAAGTTAGAACTCAAAAAAATAGTGCCAAATTCTTACAAGAAATTTCTAAGAGTCGTTAACCTTTGACCGAACCTGCTAGTAATCCTCGAACGAAATATCTTTGCAATGCAAAGAAAACAATGAGGGGAATAAATATAGAAACAAATGCTCCAGCAGTCAAAAGTTCCCAGTCTCCACCTCGAGTCCCAGTTAATTCTGCTAAGCGAACTGTTAAAGGCGCAATATCTTTTTTCCCACCACCGAAAGTTAACCCGACCAAAAGATCATTCCAAACCCATAAAAACTGAAAAATCGCAAAAGATGCAATCGCAGGAACACTTAAAGGCAAAACAATTTTTCGAAAAATTTTAAAATGATCAGCCCCATCAACTCTCGCAGCTTCAACTAATTCTTTTGGCAATTGTGCGATGAAATTATGCAACAAAAAAATAGCTAATGGTAAGGCAAACATAGTGTGCGCTAACCAAATGGGAACAAAAGTTCCTGAAATTCCTAAGTCTGGAATAATTGGTATGCTTCCGATATGTAAGCCTCCTGAAAATAGTTGCAGTAATGGAATTAATGACATTTGTAGAGGAACTACTTGAAGTGCGAAAATTAATAAAAAGAGAAAATCTCTACCTTTAAAGTCAAACCATGCAAGGGCGTAAGCAGCAAAAATCGCTAAAGTCAGAGGAATTATCGCCGCTGGAATCGTAATCGCCAATGAGTTTAAAAAATATTGACTTAATGGTGGAGTAGCTCCACTGCCCTGAAAAAGAACACGAGAATAATTATCGAGTGTAAAATTTGGATTAATAAAAAATGTCCACCACCCAGAATTGTTGATATCAATTTGTGGTCTAAATGACGTTACGAATAAACCAAAAGTTGGAATTGTCCACAAGATAGCGATCGCAACAGCAAAAAAAGAAGCAATCGGTGAAGATAGATGTACTCGAGCCTGTGCTGTTTTCGATTTTGCCACTACTACCTCACAGATTTTTCAAGTTGTAATTGTCTAACGTTGTAGACCACCAATGGCAACACCCCTAAGAAAAGTATCACAGCTAGCGCACTTCCGGTGCCATAATTTAAAGCTCTGAAAGATTGTTGATACATTTCGTTTGCTATTAAACTTGTTTGAAAATTTCCGCCAGTCATGGTTCTAACAATGTCAAATACTTTTAAAGTAGCAATAGTAATTGTCGCAAGGACCACAACCAAGGTAGTCCTGATCATTGGCACCGTTACTTTAATAAATTGTTTCCAGCCATAAGCCCCATCAAGCATAGATGCTTCTAGCACATCTTCAGGTATTGCTTTAATTGCTGCGGATAGCACAACCATGGCAAAACCGGTCTGAATCCATATCATCACAATAATTAGCAAAAAAGTGTTTAATGGAATAGTTAAGAGCCAATTTGGTGGCGTAAATCCTAATGAAATCCAAATTTGACTTAATATGCCTATTTGAGAATCATTCAATCGAGCCGGTTCATAAACAAATTTCCAAATAATGCTTGCTCCCACAAAAGAAATTGCCATTGGCATAAAAATTAATGATTTTGGAATCGAAGATCTTTTCATTTTGTCAGTTAAAACGGCCAACGCTAACCCAACAATTGTGGAGCCGACAGGTGTTGCAACTACCCAGATTAGTGTGTTCTTTAAAACAATTTGAATCTCAGGTTGTGTAAAGGCCCAAGTATAATTCTCTATTCCAATAAAATTTTTGCTCCTAGCATCAAAAAATGACAAATAGAAGGTACGAATTGTTGGAGCGACTAAACCAATGAATAAAAAAAGAAGTGCTGGAACCAAAAACACAAGATATTTCAATTTATCTTGCATTTTAACTGGAGACTTTTCTGCAAGGAAAAAAATAAGATATATGAAGGCAAAAAATATAAGGATTGCGCTTACTA
The DNA here is from genome assembly GCA_036819575.1 of Candidatus Nanopelagicales bacterium. Lineage (GTDB taxonomy): Bacteria > Actinomycetota > Actinomycetes > S36-B12 > UBA5976 > ATZT02. Next base: position 10,999 of record DAIRXT010000001.1, read on the forward strand.
ACCAAATGATTTTTGGGTAAGCCAGCGCCCATCCGGTCTTGCGAGCAAAACTAAATGTAGTTGCAGCAAAAATTTCAGATTTCACTTGGCTCGATTCATTATCAATTTGCCCAAAATTATTTACTTAAAAAAATGTGGGGTCTGAATCATTTTCAGACCCCACATTTTCTGCTCAAATGCCCTAATTAATTAGGACTTTGGCCAAGATGCCTCGATTGCATCTAATACTGCCTTATCTGACTTGTTTTCTGCTACCCATGCAGTCATTTCTTTCCAGAATGAACCTGCTCCCACTGCGGCTGGCATTGCATCTGAGCCGTCAAAGCGGAATGTTGTTGCATTCTTCAAGATTTCTACTGCATTTGCGTTAACAGGATCTCCTACGTTTGCTACGTCAAGACCTTTGTTAGCAGAGAACCATCCGCCTAGTGCAGCTTTCTTGTTGTTCCATTCTGGAGTTGTAAGCAGAGTTTGAACTGCTGCAACTTCTGGAGCATCTGAGAAAGCACCGACGAATTCGCCACCACCAAGTGCTGGTTTTTGATCAGCTGTTACACCTGGGAAGTAGAAAGTTGTGATTCCACCTTCTGTTGAAGTATCGGCTGGACCAACAACTTTTGCACCGTAATCAGCAGAAAGAATTCCACCAATAAATGATGCTTGACGGTGCATTGCACATGATCCGTCAACTAACCCTTTTCCGCCTTCTTGGAAAGTAGTGGTTGCAATAGACTTAACATCTCCAACATATTTAGAGTTCTTAAGAATCTTGCCAGCTTCAGCTAGTACTGATGCAACCTTTGGATCATTAAATGGAATTTCATGATTTACCCATTGGTCATAAGTAGCAGCATCATTTACACGAAGCATGATGTCTTCCATCCAGTCAGTTCCTACCCAACCAGTTGCATCACCGGAACCAAATCCAACACACCAAGGCTGGACTTTTCCGCCAGCTGCGATTGTGTCAGAGAGTGTTAGCAATTCTGCCCAAGTAGTTGGAATGGTCCAACCATTGTCTGCAAATACTTTTGGTGAATACCAAACGAATGATTTTACGTTTGCACCAAGAGGCGCAGCGTAGAATTTACCGCCAACTGTTCCATAAGCTTTCCAGTCTGAACCGTAAAATTCATCAGCATTTGCATTAACTCCAGCAGGAGCTTCTACCATTTTTCCTGTTTCAACCATGGCTTTTAATAAACCTGGTTGTGGGAAAATTGCTAGTTGTGGTGCAGTTCCACCTTCAACTCGAACTGGAAGTTGTGCTTCAAATTCCTTTGTTCCATTCCAGTTGATTGTGATCCCTGTACATTCTTCGAAGTCAGCGAATGACTCTTGATATAAATCAGCTTCTGGGCTAATTATCGAAGTATAGATTTCAACTTCTTTACCTTCATTGCCAGCAAATTCTGCATAAGCTGCGCATTTTGCATCTGAACCTGCATCAGGTGCAGATGCTTCATCTGATCCACTGGAACATGCAGCTAGTAAAAGTGCCATTACTGCTGCACTTGCTGCAAAAGCCAATTGACGACGACGCATAATTGCGGTCATTGAACTCCCCTTTCGTGGGAATACTCTTGGATTGCCATCTAAGGTTTTAGATAACCCTCTAATTGTGGTAAAGATTTCTAATTTGAGCAAGAAAAAGGGTTCTGTAAACGGACTGTAAATGATAACAATTTGGAGAATTTGCGCACGTAGGGCTGTCGTTTCCTCAGAAAATAGAGGTGACAGGCACGTAAGCGTTTACAGGCTGCTCCTAGATTCTTGCCAATGTCGAACAAATGGCGCTAGCCTCAAGTCGTAACTTAGGCAGAACACTTACCAGAAATGGAGTTTGCCAAACGTGACTACAGTGCGCTTTGAAAATGTATCCCGAATTTACGAGAAAGATGGCAAGGAGGCTGTCAATAAATTAAACCTTGAAGTTACAGATGGTGAATTTTTGGTTTTAGTTGGACCAAGTGGATGCGGCAAGTCAACCACACTGAGAATGTTAGCTGGATTAGAACCGGTAAATTCAGGTGCGATTTTTATTGGTAATCGGGATGTAACAAATATTTCCCCGAAAGATCGAGATGTAGCGATGGTTTTTCAAAACTATGCCCTATATCCACACATGAGTGTCGCCGAAAATATGGCATTTGCTTTACAAATACAAAAAGTAGAAAAATCAGAAATTGAGAGGCGAGTAAAAGAAGCAGCATTATTACTCAATTTGGAAGAGTATTTACACAGAAAGCCAAAAGCACTTTCTGGAGGCCAAAGACAGCGCGTTGCCATGGGTCGAGCGATTGTCAGAAATCCTCAAGTTTTTCTAATGGATGAACCACTTTCAAATCTTGACGCTAAATTACGTGTACAAACCAGAACCCAGATTGCCGCATTACAAAAAAGACTTGGTGTCACGACAGTGTATGTAACTCATGATCAAGTTGAAGCTATGACCATGGGAGATAGAGTCGCTGTTCTCAAAGATGGAATTTTACAACAGGTTGCAACGCCAAAAGAATTGTACGAGAAACCAAATAATGCATTCGTAGGTGGATTTATTGGATCTCCTTCAATGAACATAATTAAATCAAAAGTGGTAGAAGGTGGAGCCATGATTGGAAACTATGTAGTACCAATTGAAAGATCCTTAACAAAAACGGCCGGAGAACATATATTAGTTGGTATCAGACCAGAAGACTTCACTATCGGTAGTGAGGGTTTGTCGGTTTTGGTTGATTTAGTTGAAGAATTGGGAGCTGATTCTTTTCTCTATGGAAAATTATCAAGTCAACCTGACATTCCGTTTGTAGTCAGATCTCAAGGATCAACTGGAATTAAAATAGGACAAGAAATTAGAGTTAGACCAACAAAGACCTACGCTTTTTCTGTAAATGAAAATAACCCAAAATTGATTTAAATATTTAACCAAACTGTCGTGTTAGCTGGAATGCAAAGATAGCTATCTTTAATTTGAGCACCGTCACTCGACGCTATGAGTATTTCCCCGAGAAGATTCATTTTTTGCACCTCATCTGAAGTGTTTGCTATCACAACAAATCCTGGTTCGCGACCAAATCCTAAAACGCCACTTGGGGTGTCCAAAAATTTAATTTCACCATTGCCACCAAGAGCTGGATGCTGTCGTCTAATTTCCAAGAATTTTTTATAAAAATTTAAGTGACTTGATGGGTCTTGTTCTTGAGAATCAACGGCTTCGCTTTGCCAATCAGCTGGAATTGGTATCCAAGGATTAGCCGTTGAGAAGCCATAATTTGTTTCATTCCTTTTCCACGGCAGAGGAACTCTACATGCGTCTCTTCCCAGTTCTTGACCGTTACTTCTTATAAATATTGGGTCTTGTCTATCTTGGTCAGCAATTTTTGCATCATCCAAACCAAGTTCTTCGCCTTGATAAATATAAACACTTCCTGGTAAAGCATGAGTTAACAAAGCCAGTGCGCGAGCTTTCTTTTGTCCAAGACTGCTGCCTCCTAACCTGGCGACAACTCTTGGAGTGTCGTGATTGCATAGAACCCAAGTTGGTGGTGCTTTTACTTCCTTCAATGTATGCAATGTTTCAGTTATTGCGTTTTTGAGTTTTTTGTCATTCCAGTCCGCTACCAAGAAGTCAAAATTAAATATTTGGTGTAATTCATTCTCTCTTACATATTGCGCAGCTTTTGTTGCTGGATAGACCCATGCTTCCGCAACAAACATCCTGTCGCCTGGGTAAGAATCCGATACTTTTCTCCATTTTTTATAGATTTCGTGAACTCCAGGCCGATCAAAAAACGGAATATCACTTAGTAGTTTGTTTCTGTAAACTGGATCAATTCCGCTAACATCAAGTCTCAAAGCTTCGCTTAATCCTTTCGGGTCACTATGGTCGACTAATATTTTGTCCTTTGCTAAACCGTGTGCCACATCTATTCGAAACCCATCAACGCCTAAATCAAACCAAAAACGCAAAGTTTTCTCAAAGTCTTGCCAGACATCTGGATTATTCCAATTTAGATCGGCCTGCGTTGAATCAAAAAGATTTAAATACCACTGCCCATCTGCTCCATTTTTTTCTTTAACGCGAGTCCAAGCTGGGCCCCCAAATATTGAATTCCAATTATTTGGTGGTGTATCGCCATTATTTCCACGACCGTCATAAAAATGAAATCTTTCTCGAGCTTTAGAGCCTGGTTCAGAACTCAATGCATCTTTAAACCATTGATGATCTGTAGAAAAATGGTTTGGCACAATATCGACAATAATTTTGAGCCCTTTTTCATGTGATTTTAAAATCAATTCTTTTACATCATTTAGTTCACCAAATCTGGGATTAACATCTCGTGGGTCAGAAACGTCATATCCACCGTCATTTAAAGGTGACTTATAAAAGGGGCTCAACCAAATAGCATCAACATTTAAGTTTTTTAAATAATCTAGTTTTGCCGTTATGCCCTTTATATCGCCTTCGCCATCTCTGTTGGTGTCAAAAAATGATCTAGGATACACCTGATAAATAACTGCGTCTCTCCACCATAATTTAGGATTTAAATTCATATGATTCTCACATTAATCTAGCTGTTGAATTGCGCACTACGAGTTTTGTCGGAACAGTTACAGTAGGTGGAGTCGTTGATTGATTCTTTAATTGTTCCATGAGTGCCCAGGCGGCTAGCTCTCCAATAGTCTGAACGGGTTGTTCAATCGTGGTTAATTCTAAGAAATCTGACATATCGTGACCATCGAATCCAATTATAGAAATATCCTCCGGAATATTTAAACCGTGTCGTCTGATTGCCCTCATCGCTCCAAATGCCATTTCATCTGAAGCTACAAATACCGCTGTAGGTCGATTTGGTTTAGCGAGAAGTTCATCCATTGCTCGTTCTCCACTTCTCAATGTAAAGTCACCGCTAGCTTCTTGATCAGTTGACCATGCTAAAGAATTTTCTTCAATAACTTGTATAAAACCTCTACGTCTATCTTGAGGCACTGTAAATGACAATGGATCATTAGGCATCCCAGAAATTAAGCCAATATTTATATGTCCTTGATTAACTAAATGTTGTGTTGCCATTCTTGCGGAAGCCACGTCATCGATTGCAACACTTGCACAAAGTGCGTGATGGGTTCCAATCAAGGCGACAGGCACACCAAGGCTTAACATTGAATCTAATTCCTCCTTGGTTGGAGGCAAACTAATTACAATCAGCGCATCAACTCTATTCCTAAGTAATTGATGCTGAAAAAGTCTTTCTCTATTTCTTAAGTGTGAGAAATTATAAAGAAGTAAATCCAGACCTGCTTCCCTTAAAGATCGCTCGATTCCATTTATTACTTCAGAAAAATACCAACGATTAATATATGGGGCCACCACTCCAATACTGTCTGTTTTTCCTGAAGCTAATCTGCTTGCCGTGACTGAGATGGAATAATTCATTTCCGCAGCAATTTTTTTTACATGTTCACGTGTTTGCGAATTCACATGTTTTAAACCTCGAAGGGCTCTTGAAACAGTCGCGGTTGAAACACCGGCTGCTTTAGCCACATCTTCAATTCCAACTGACACGATTACCTCAATTTCACGAAATGCTTAATTATTACTGCAAGCGCTTACAGGAGGTTAAACCCGGCTTCTATATTTGCTCTTAAATGGGCGAGAATGTGATGACCATGGATAAAAAAGTTCTCGTAATAGGTGAAGCGCTAATTGATGTTGTACATGGACTCAATGGTGAAGTAAAAAATATACCTGGGGGCTCGCCTGCAAATACTGCAGTTGCCCTTTCAAGACTCGGTATAGAAACATTTATGAAAGCTAGATCTTCAAACGATGATTTTGGGGTTGCAATAAAAAATTACTTAAGTAGTCAAGACGTAAATATCCGTTTTTCAATATCAGTGGATGAACCATCATCTGTTATTAAGGCTGTGATTCAAAATGATGGATCAGCCAAGTATGAAGCAAGCTTAGATGGGGCATCAGATTTTGGTTGGAAACCAGAAGAATTACAAAAACAAATTGATCCAGAAATCAAAATAATCCATCTTGGCTCTTTAACTTCATACATTGAACCCGGGGCAAGTAATGTTGAAAACTGGTACAAGCAGTTAAGGAAAAGTTCAAAATATTTACTTACCTTTGATCCAAATATCCGTCATCCATTAGATGCTCAGCCGGAAGATGAAGTGAGAAAACGTGCTAAAAATTTAGCTAGCTTGGCACATGTTGTTAAGGCAAGTGACGAGGATCTTTCCTGGATTAGTCCAGATCAAGATGTCATAGAAACAGCAAAAAACTTTATTGAAAATGGAACTACTTTAGTTGTGATAACACTGGGCAAGAATGGAGCAGTTGCAATAAATAGTAATTTTGAAGTAATTCAGATTCCAGCACCAGTAGTAGAAGTCAAAGACACCATTGGTGCAGGCGACACTTTTGCAGCAGCCTTAATTGCTCAATTACTTGAAAAACAAATAGTTGATGAAAAAGCTCTTTCTGCATTGCCTCTATCTGATTTACGTGACATATTGTCAAACTGTGCGATGACTTCTGCCCTAACTTGTTCAAGACAAGGTGCTAATCCTCCGTATCGCCATGAAGTTACTTGGTAGCATCAACTACCTACCCAGGGAGAAAAGTTGACTACTTTAAGTGCTTCACCATTCATCGTTGATTCGATTTGGCAAAGAACTCGCACTTCGGCATTCATTCAAATATCTGTTCTAACAACTATCACTATTCTGAGCGCACAAGTAGTAATCCCGTTACCCTTCACCCCGATTCCATTAACAATGCAAACTTTTGCAATTCTTTTCGGAGCAGCAGCAATTGGGCCTTACAAATCTTTAATTGCACAAGTTGCTTATATTTCTCTAGCAGCAATTGGTTTACCTGTCCTGGCAGGAGATAAAGGTGGAATTGAAGCAATTCTTGGAGCCACCGCTGGTTATTTAATTGCGTTCTTAGTTGCAAGCTTTGTTGTAGGAAAAATTGCCAGTAAATACTCAACCAGGAAATTTTATGGAGTTCTAGTTGGTTATTTAGTTGGAAGTCTAATTATTTACACTCTGGGCGCAACCTGGCTAGCTTTTTACACTGGCAAAGGTTTTGGGTATGCTCTTATGAATGGAGTATTGCCATTTCTAATCGGTGATGCTTTAAAAGCCGCATTAGCGGCATCATTGCTTCCAATTTCATGGCGCTTAGTCAAAAAATAATTAATGGATTTATTGATTGCTCTTGTTGTTGGTTTAGCAAGTGGATTTCTTAACGTAGTTGCTGGTGGTGGAACTTTAATTGTTTTTCCAACATTAGTTGCCCTTGGCTTATCTCCCTTAGTAGCAAATGTGACAGCAGCAGTTGGAGTTTTTCCTGGATCTTTAGCGGGCAGTTGGACTTATAGAAAAATACTGAAAGAACAAAAAAAATTAGCCTGGATGTCAGTAATGCTGATGCCAGTTTTTTCCATAATTGGTGCAGGCTTATTACTTTATCTTCCTGAAAGAAACTTTGAGATTATTGTTCCTTTTCTTATAGGAAGTGCTGGAATACTCATTGCAATTCAGCCAATAATTTATAAGTTGTATCCAAAAACTAGTGCCAAATTAAATTTTAAACTTATTGTTCCTGGTTTCATTATTGCTGGAATCTATGTTGGATACTTTGGCGCTGGAACTGGAGTTATCCTTCTGGCCATCTTTGGACTAGCTGGACTTGCAAATATTCAACAAGCAAATGCATTAAAAAATCTAGGTTCAGGAGCAGGAAATGCCATTGCAGCTCTTATCTTTGTTTTTTCTGGTTTAGTGGTTTGGGAAGTTGCGATCTCTGTTGCGATTGGATCTGTGCTGGGAGGAGTTTTGGGAGGACGAATGGCCCAAAAACTTGATGCCACATTTTTCAGAGCAATTATCTTGATTGTTGCAATATGTGCATCTATTTATCTTTTTATTAAGAACTTTTAAAAGCCCTACCTACTCTCCAACCCATTTGCTCACATAAATTCATTGCATCAATTCTTAAATACCAAATTTGTTTAAATGCGTTAATGCCATACTTTGCCCCATGCTCGAAACCAGCAATCATTCCCATGAGATCTGGTCTGGAAGATGAGTTGATTTTTTCACACATTTTATTTAGACCATCAATTTTTGCTTGCTTTGTGATTATCTCTTGATTGCTAAAAAGAGATCCAAAAACTTCAGTATCTATCTGGATTGTGGGCTTACCAAGAGAAACAACTAGTTCATTGAAAACTTCTTGACTAGTTTTTTGATTGGCACATAGTAAAACCGCCAACAACAAAGGATTAATAAGTTCGGCTAATTCATCATTTCTATTTTTTGAACCTGGTCTTTTGAATCGCCAGAGTGGATAGTTTTTCATAAAGTCTGTGCAGACAGCATTTTTGTCAGCTAGATGGTTTATGCCATGAAACAAATTTGGATTGTTTACAACTTTCTCCCATTCTTTAACACACTTTGTTAAACAATCAGCGATGTCTTTTATCGATAGTTTTTGTGATTTTTGGGTGCAGTTGATGATCGCATCTAAGGCAAAAAGAGTTAGTTGAAAGTTATGAGAAACAAAAGAATTATACGGAGGTGCACTTATTCCCCATTGGCCATATTTTTCTTTAATTAATTCTGAGTTAACACCAGTAATGGCAGATCCCATTACATCACCGACTGCTGCCCCGAAAAGTGCACCAAGAATTCGATCTTGTTTAGAATTTTGAATTGGTTTAGAACGAAATAGTGTCCTTGCTGCAGAGTTTGTATCAGGAAGGATCACTTTGACCACCTTTTGTTAAGTAAATTATAAATTCACTTTTCAAAAGATTGCTTTGATTATTTGAAAATATCCGTACCAAATTTGGGACGATTTTGATCCAAATTCTTATACTAGGGAAAGAATTCCTGCTGAAAAGAATGCTAATCCGATACCAACAAATTGAATACCGGTTAATCTCTCTTTCAAGAAAGCTGTTGCCAAAATTACCGTGGCAGCTGGATACAGCGAAGCAATAACAGCAGCAATCGATAAATAACCCTCGAAAGTTGCTAAGACAAATACTGCGTTTGCTGTGGCATCTAATGCGCCAGAAATGATCACTAAGGCAAACAACTTCGAGTCATATCCTTCTTTGAAACTCTGTTTTTTCCTTGACATAAAGTATCCAAAAACTAAAACTGAAGACATCAGCCTTGCAAAAACTAATGGCCACATTCCATTACTAGTTGGAGCCAAACCAACAATGCTCAAGAATGTTCCAATTAAAAGCCCAGCGGTAATTGCAAGCACTAATCCTTTGCCACTCACGGCTAATTTTCCTCCAGTTGGAGAAGTTTCCATGCTGACTAAAATGACCGCCAAAATTGCAACGCTAATTCCCACCCATGCAATAAGTCCTAATTGCTCACCAACAATTAATCCCATGGCAATTGGAACAAATGTTGAAGAAGCAGCTGTAACAGGACTCATTACTCCCATTGGTCCAATAGCAAGAGCTAAGTACAAACTTCCCATGGCAAGAATTCCAATAATTCCTGCGAGTAAACCAATAATAATTGAGTAAGAATCTAATTGTCCTGGAAGCATAAATGCGTAAATGAGAAGAAATACGAAACCTACAGGATAAGAAAGAACTAGGACTTTGTTTGCGGGAATCTTTTTGGAAACATATGCGCCAAAGAAATCAGCGGTTCCCCACATTAAACTTGAGATTAATGCCAAAAACGCAGCCATAGCACTAACTTAGTACAGCATCTGACAAAATACGCTTATGGCTCTAAATCTAAGCGACAAGTTTATAAGTCCATACAAGATTGATGAAATTATCAACACTTTAAGAAATACTGACTTTCACTTAGAAAGAGCGAAATCTAAAAACCTCAAAAAAATAGATTTTGAGAAAGCAAACCAAACTCAACTCCAAATCTCAAGGCAAATTGATTTTGATATACCTGTTTCAGCCCAAAAGTTTGTCTCAAATCCAATCTCATTAGTTGAACTATGGACTTTTGAAAGTAATCAGAAAATTACCATCAAAGTATCAATCCCAAATATTCAAACCAAAGTAGAAGCATCAATGGATTTTAAAAGCGAAGATAATCAGACATCAATTTTGGTCGAAACCGTAGTTGTCTCAAAGATATTTTTAATGAGTTCTTTTGCTGAGGAGTTTGTCTCAAAGTATTGGAAAAAATCATTACAAAAAGACTTTGAAATACTAAATGACTGGATCAAGTCCTAGTCAAATTTTTCATCAAAAATGGCTTCTATTTCCATCTTGGTTGTTTCGTAGTCAACGTGCAAAATTCCAATTATCCCTAAATCTGAAGCAGCTTTAATGTTATGTGGCAAATCATCAACGAATACGGCTTCATTCGGCTTAATCTTCAACCGATTTAAAGTGTGATGGTAAATATTTGCATCTGGTTTTCTCATTCCCACTTCTCCTGAAATAACAACTTCGTCAAACATGTCGTCCCAACCATGTCTTGGATAAGAGTTACCCCATGAATTAGAGAGAAGGGCTGTTTTAATTCCCTTTTTCCTAGCTCGGTGAACTAATCCATTCATATCTGGAGCATGTTCAAAAAAATCAAACATTCGATTCAACAGACCTTGAGATTCAACTTTGATTCCGCCCAAAGTTAGTAAAGCCTCAGCAAGATGGATTTCAAAATCTGGTACAGACATCTGACCTGTCTCTAATGCGTGAACTGGATTAATCCTTAATTCTTTTTCTGCTTCAGGTCCTAGCCAATCATTAAAAACTTTGTAGTAAATATCCAAATCGATATTTTCGTGCCCAGTCCAATTGGTCAACATATGATCAAGACCATTTGTTAAAACCCCACCCCAATCAACTATTAAGGCAAGAGGTTTATTAACTATTTCAAGCATGAATGCAATCGTAGTGCCTAGCTGACCTTTCGCAGAAAACGTCTATATTTTGGTGGCCTGGAAATTTCATTCTTAACTTCTTTCGAAATCTCATCAAAAATTTCATTCAGTTGTTTGTCACCTAAGTCCTGCACAGATTCTGCCCTCATCCAACTTTCTGCAAATATTTCTGGTCGATCAGGAATTCGATAAATTGATCCTGAATTAACCCATCTACCTAATATGGCCTCAACCGTACTTTCATATTTTTGACCAAGATTTATCTCATTTACTTTGTTGAGAATTATCAATGGTTCTGATTTATTTATTTCATGCAATGCTTCAAGTGCCTCGCTAGCTCTGATTAGTGACAAGGGTGTTGCACTTAGAACAAAGATATTTCTTGAAGAAATTTCTAACACTTTAGGTATGTGATCAAACCTTCTAAAAATATCAACATCATTTAAAGAAGAATCCGTTGATTCTGGCAATACAGCGCTTAGATCGCAAATTATATTTGCATACATTTGTGAACAAAGTTTTAAGACTTGGATTAAACCTTCTGTTCTTAACTCGGGCCACCTTTTTGGATTAGAAATACCAGTCAATACGTGTAAACCTGGGTTAACTTCTATTACATTTTTCTCGATAGATTCTTGACTTAGTCGACCCTTGAGAGCGTCATGAACAAGTGATGAAACACCAGGAACTTCGCTAACTAAACCAAGTGCGGGAGCCAAACTTGGAACAATGGCATCAAGATCAACTAATAAAGTAGGAAAGTTTTTATTCGCCAAACTAAAAGACAAGTTAATGGCAACACTTGATCTGCCAGGAGATCCGTTAGTTCCCCAAACACAAACTAGACCAGGAACTTGTGACAAATCTTCTAATTCGTTGCTGAATTTATCGATCTCGCTAACATTCAAAAGCAAATTGATTAAACCCTTAAGTGATTTCTCTACATCAGTTTCATCAATCGCAAAATTACTCTTTACCCCAACCCCAACTAATTTCTCTAAACTATCTATATCGTTTTCCAGATATATTCCATAAACGTCACAACCAAGTTTTTTGGCACCACTAATAGTTGTGGAATTGAGATTTTCAAAACCAGCACTAATCACAACCTTGTTTGCTAGACCCAGATGTATGGCAGACATTAAGTCAACAGAGTCAACACATCTTCGCCTAATTTTTATTTGGGAATTATCATTTAATGCAGTCATAACTTGAAGTTGCCATGTTTGATCTGTTAAGGCCAGCAAAATGTTAGTTCTCACGGTGCACTAAATCCAGTCCATCTGCCCTAGCCGAATTAACAAGTTGAGGAACATTTGCTTCAGGAACTGCTACAACAACTGTGGTGACTCCCCCAAAATTTGAATCCACTTCATCTATCCAGACAACCGATATTTTAGGAATTATTAAAGTTGAAGTTAGAGTTATCGGATCACTGAACCACACATCTATAAAGTCGTTCATTTTTAGAGATGGTGGTAAATGCCCATTTGAAATTCTTAAAGCTACATTTCTCAAGTTAGATTTGAACCCAATATGTTCAGGCTTTAGTAATGTGCCTAGAGACAACGGCTGTAATGAGCTTTGCCCAAACAGTTCTGTGGTTTCGTCCAAGTAATTGCTGCTTACTTCGCCTAAGTCCACTTGTATAAGTTTCACGTTTTTTTCATCAATTATTTCCCCAGCTGCAATTGCCTTACTTGTTATCCAAACTTGTTGCCTTTGATTGGCATTCTGGGCATTTAAAAATAGGGCAAAACTTGAAAGCAGAGAAATGCAAATTCCCATTGTCATATAGATTCTTTGAGATTTTTTGAGCTTTAATCGATTTGAAGACTTCACTTTCTTCTTAAATTTAATCATTTAAATCAGCATCTTTTGACATATAGGTAACTCTTGATATAGGAATCGAATATTTCTCATCAATATTTTGTAAATCGAAGTTATCCTGGAATACGCCTACAACTTTTCCGGTTAGGATTATTGATTTACCAATATTTACAGCCAATTGATTCTTTTCAATCAGATTTGATCTCAGGTAAGAACCAATATTCCACTTACTTTGCAAAATTGTTGCTTGTCTAGTTTTATTTGTTAATCCCTTAACAAACCCAATTGACCAAATAGGAATTGCAAATTCTTTCATCCCAACTTGCACACAAAGATGATCAAAGGCGACTTCTAAGGCTTTGCCTATTATTTGGGGGCCCTCAAGTATTTGAACACAAATCTCCTGGTTTAATTTGGCTCTTACTCGATCAAAGAGTCCAATTTGGAATTGCTCAGTTCTAATTTGTGATTGCAACAAAAGACTGTCTTTTTGCATTAGAAAACCTGAGGCTTGTAGCTCCAGATTTCTTTCTAGTTCAAATAGGTAATTTTCTTTCACCCCTGCATTCTGAATGAATTATCTAAAGGCCGCAATTAAATTGGGGCATATATGCCCTGCTTTATTTGATCTAAAAACCATTGGCTTTTGTCCAAAAGGATTACCTTCATTGACTTAACCTCTACCATCATCCATCTTTAATCTTTGAACTTTTTTTAGATTACTAGGGGGAATAATTGAAAATAGTTAAAAGTGAAAAGCAAATTGTTGGCCATATTTTGTTGGATCTTCGCCCCACTCAACTTAAAGCCTCTCAATGGGTGCAAACAGAAATTGATTTACAGATGTCTATTACCCCTAACAAACCTAATTATGGATTCAAAACCATTAAAGGTCTGCCCGAACCAGAAGCTTGGACAAAACAATTAGCCACCGGTATTGCGGAAGTCTTAATCGGTGAGCGTCCAGTTTTTCAACTAATGAGATGGGTTTCATTTGATGTTTACCGAGAAATTGACAGACAAGTTCAACCAAAACTGGAACTTCATGCCAAAAGAGCCAGACCTTTTGTGCGTTGCCTAAGAATCGAAAATACCAGTGAAAAAATCATTGAAGCAACAGCTGTGATTCAAAAAGGTTTTAGAGGACGAGGAATGGGTTTAAGACTTGAGGCTGAAAACGATAGGTGGCGCTGTACTCAGCTGTTAGTTGCTTAATTACTTAAACCGTGACAACGCTTGTATTTCTTACCAGACCCACAAGGACATTGTTCGTTTCTTCCAACTTCAACAACAGATCTTTGTTTAACAACTGGTTGAGTACTTGCTTCTTCGCCATCAATTGAAGGAGCGCTGTAGGAAAGGTTTTGTTGTTTCTCAACTTTAGTAAAACCTTTTGCCTCAACTGATTGTTGGTTTTCCTGAACTTGAACTTGGGCATTGAAAGTAAATCCAACAACTTGTTCCTTAATTGCATCCATCATTGCCACAAATAAGTCATAACCTTCTTTTTGGTACTCAACCAACGGATCTCTTTGACCCATTGCTCGAAGCCCAATTCCTTCTTGCAAGTAATCCATCTCATAAAGATGTTCACGCCATTTCCTATCAAAAACACTCAAAACAACTTGTCGTTCTAATTCGCGCATAACTTTTGGTGTTAGAAGTGCTTCCCTGGTTCGATAAGCTTGTGCCGCATCATTTCTAAGCTCTTCCAGAAGAACGTCTTGATCAATTGTTCCCCCGTTTTGTTGTCTTAAAGTGTCGAGTGAAATTGCAGTTGGATACAAGTTCTTCATAGCCATCATTAATTGATCTAGGTCCCATTGCTCTGGATAACCTTCACTTGTTGCTGCAAGTACATAGGCTTGAACAGTTTCGTCAATAAATTCTAAGATTTGATCTGAAAGATCTTGTCCCTCTAGAACTTTTGCTCTTTCGCCATAAATTACCTGTCGTTGTTTGTTCAAAACTTCGTCATACTTAAGCACATTTTTTCTAATTTCAAAGTTTTGCTGTTCAACTTGGGTTTGAGCATTTCTGATGGCTGTTGTAACCATCTTGGCCTCAATAGGAACATCATCTGGAACATTAAATCTTCTTAAGAAAGCATCAACTAGTTCACCTTTAAATCTGCGCATAAGCTCGTCTTGTAAAGATAAATAAAATCTAGATTCGCCCGGATCTCCTTGACGACCAGATCGTCCTCTTAACTGGTTATCAATACGTCTTGATTCATGACGTTCAGTTCCCAAAACATAAAGTCCACCAAGTGCTGAAACTTCGTCATGTTCAGCAGCAACTCTTTGTGTTGCAAGCTTTACTTCTTCTAAATATGCCCTGTTGTATGCATCCAAATCATCATCTGGATCAAAACCTTTTTGAACCACAGCAGCATTTGCCAAAAATTCAGGATTTCCACCAAGCATGATGTCAGTTCCACGCCCAGCCATATTTGTTGCAACTGTTACAGAACCTTTACGACCCGCTTGGGCAACTATTGCTGCTTCTCGTTCATGATTCTTAGCATTCAATACTTCATGTGGAATCCCACGTTTTTTTAATAACCCACTTAAATATTCAGATCTTTCAACACTTGTTGTTCCGACCAAAACAGGCTGAC
>DAIRXT010000001.1:26460-51559 GCA_036819575.1 Candidatus Nanopelagicales bacterium
CCACTTAAATATTCAGATCTTTCAACACTTGTTGTTCCGACCAAAACAGGCTGACCCTTTTCGTGGCGTGCATATAGGTCTTCAACAACTGCAATAAATTTTGCTTCTTCGGTTCTATAAATCAAATCTGATTGATCTTTTCGAATCATTGATTTATTCGTTGGAATTTGAACAACACCTAATTTGTAAATCTTGTCAAACTCTGCTGCTTCTGTCATTGCTGTTCCAGTCATACCAGAAAGTTTTGAATACATTCTGAAGTAATTTTGTAATGTAATTGTTGCTAGGGTTTGGTTTTCTGACTTGATCTCGACATTTTCTTTTGCCTCAATTGCTTGATGCATGCCTTCGTTATATCTACGACCCTGCAACATACGACCTGTGTGCTCATCAACAATTAAAACTTCCCCATTTAAAATCACATAGTCTTTATCGCGCTTGAAAAGTTCTTTAGCTTTTATTGCATTATTCAAAAATCCAATTAATGGAGTGTTAACAGATTCATATAAGTTATCAATTTTTAATGCTTTTTCAACTGTGGCAATACCTTCTTCTAATACTCCAACAGTTCTTTTCCTTATGTCTACTTCATAATCTTTACCAGGTTGCATGTTGCTCACAATTCGAGCAAAATCTTTGTAATAGGCATTCGAGCCTTCTACCGGTCCACTAATAATCAATGGTGTTCGTGCTTCATCAATCAAAATCGAATCAACTTCGTCGACTATTGCAAAGTTGTAACCACGTTGTACGCGATCAGTTGGAGACCAAGCCATGTTGTCTCTTAAATAATCAAATCCAAATTCATTATTTGTTCCATAAGTTATGTCACATAGATAAGCTTCACGACGTTCCGCAGTGTCCATGTTTGGACTAATCGTTCCAACAGTAAGACCTAAGAACCTATGAATTCTTCCCATCCATTCGGCGTCTCGATGGGCTAAGTAATCATTCACTGTTACAACGTGCACACCTTTACCGCTAAGCGCATTTAAATAAGCAGGAAGAGTTGATACTAAAGTTTTACCTTCACCAGTTTTCATTTCGGAAATGTTTCCTAAGTGGAGTGCGGCACCACCCATTAATTGAACGTCGTAGTGTCTTTGTCCTAAAACTCGAAGGGATGCTTCTCTAACTGTTGCAAAAGCTTCAGGCAATAAATCATCTAATGATTCGCCTTGACTAACTCTTTGCTTGTATGAAGAAGTTAAAGACTTAAGTTGCTCATCTGTTAAATTTTTTAAATCAGACTCCAGTGCATTTACTTGCCTAGCAAGACTTTCAAGTTTCTTTAAAACGCGACCTTCACCGGCACGAAGAATCTTGTCAAGCACTAAAACCACGATTAATTTCCTTTAATGTCTAGTCAATGAAATAAGCCATTACCTATGTTACGCAATTGCTTTGCGCCACTAAATTAAAGTCCTATATTCCCTTTAGTTTGCTCACATCAGCAGCAGATAAAACAGAATCTTCTCGATGGCGGTGGAATCTTCGTCTATCGGCAGTTCGACGCAATTGTTCCTCTAACCGCTTAATCGCATGATCCAAACATAAATTCATATCGGAACCTTCGGCCTGTGAACGAAGATTGGTGCCCGCTCCTTTAGCGGTTAAGTCAACCTGAAATTCAACTTTTTTCTGTCTCTTATTTTCCCGATGCGTCACCTCAACATCCAGCAAGGCAATCTTTACTCCAAATTTTTCAAGTCGAGAACTTTGCTTTAAGACGTGGTCTTTGAAAGTGTCCTCTATGTCTGCGTGCCTGCCATGAATAACAATTTCCACGATGGACCTCACTCACTTTTTTTGAAAGTGCCTTACTTCCACCTTAATGCCCACAGAAGAAGTTGATTCAAGGCCAACACAAAGAAGCAGGATTTAGTCACCAGAAACCAAAACGACACAAGCTTCAACCTTGATATTGCTTTGTTGCAATGCGGTGATGCTTGAAAGAAGTGATGAACCAGTAGTTGTTAAATCATCAATTATCAAAACAGGTTTTTCTTCAAAATGATTGGCTCTAAAAGCATTTTGCATATTTAATTTGCGTTCTTTGAAATTTAGATCAGCTTGATCTTTTCTACTTTTGTTACTTATCAATAAATCCTTATCAAATTTGAATCTTTTGCCTGAAAACTCACAAGCTGTCTCAGTCATCAAACTTATCGGATCTAAACCTCTTTTTTGAATTGCTTTTGTAGAGCTTGGAACATTTACAACTTTCATATTTTTGTGTTTTGAAAAATATTTTAAACCAAATGACAAAATACGTGCAAAGGGTTCTTTTAAAGTAGAAACACCTTGGTCTTTGTATGCCACAATTAAACTTGTAATTAGGTGATCATTCTTCATTAACGATAGAACGGGAATATTATTTATAAAATGCATTTTTGGATTATTAATTTGAAGCATGATACATTCTGCGCAAATTACTTCTTCGATTTTTCCACAATAAAAGCAATACTTTTGGCTAATTAGATCTGTAAAGTCTTTTATGAAGCTTTTACTATTCATTCACAAAGTGTGACGAATGAAATGAATCTCCCCCACCGAATTTTCCTAAACTGTGGAAAACTTCTATCTGTGGTTAATTACCCTGGGTAGGTAGCGTTTGTTAATTCGCCTCGCTCGATCCAATTACCGCTCACTCTTTCAAGAATAATGTCAGTGACCAAAGTCAGAAGTAAAGGTTTTTTTGCCACACCGGCAATATTAGTTGCTCCACTTTGAGAGTAAAGAATTTTTGATAACCCTGTAAATGTGTCAACCGCATAGATATTTGCCGGATCCACTGAGCTATCCAAATAAAGCAAAGTGATTTCATCCTGCCAAGTTGCGTTATTAACAGAAAAACCATCTCTTACAACTTTTCTCAAAAAGTTTATTTGAATACTTTGTTCATCCCGAACAATGGTTCCAAGTCTTAATTCTGAACCATAAACTGTATTCAAAATTATTGCAACGCGAACTCCATCAGGTGATGGGATCACATCAATTATGTTTTGTTTATCAACTTCAGATATTGAAACATTAAGTAATTTGTTATTTTGAATAACTGATACTTGGTTAATACCAGTTACCCATACTGCTCCGTAGACATCGGTTTTAGGCACTCTTAATCCTTGACCGCTTACTGATGATCTTTTAACACCACTCATGTTTGCGGTTTCAACAACAAGTCTTGTTCGATCTACATTTACACCAGCTAAAACATTTTTTTCTCGATTTTCAACTGCTGCAAACCAATTTTCAGAATTGAAATATGGATTTGTAATTGGTTCAACTAAGTCGGCAGTTAATCTGACTATTTTTCCATCAGCAATTGCTAAAGCGTCATTTGTTCTTCCAAAATCCGGGGAGAACTTATCCCACAAGGAAATATTCTGACGAATTGGAGTGTTTGGAACAATTAATGGTTGGCTGCCAACATTTATTCTTACCGCACTTATTTCTTGAACACTTGAAAGAGTTTTAACAATCTGGGCCGAGATAAGTTCTCGCATAAACGGCTCTGCCCCTAAAGCAGCTTCATTTAGTGAAACGGTGGCCAGTCCATTACTTACTGGAACCGAATTAATAGCAAGTGTTGTTCCAATTGGGAAAGCGGTATTAACGCCACCCATTAAGTTTTCCCCAGGTCCGCCCAACAACAACTGCATAAGTCTTGTGGCATTTCCTGTCATTGATCTTGGTAAAACCACATGATCGGGAACAAGAGTTTTTAGTGAACTATCAGGAAACCACAAAGGATAGGAAGTAAAACTTCTGTTCAAGTCAACTTTAGAAATCAGTAAATTGTCATTTTTTAAATTAATTCTCCACTCATTATTAACCTGAGTCAGATTAAATTCTTGAATTAACTGTGCATTAGGTTCACTCAAAGTCAATCTTGATTTACTATCAATGGTCGAATAAAGCGGAGCCGAGAAAACAACAGTGTTTTCTTCTAAAGAGTTTAGTCTTCCCTGACCTTCATAAACATTAATTTCTTGAGTTGGTTGCCAAATATTTTGCAATTCTGGAATCAAATACTCCCGGGCAATTTTAAAATCATTATCACTTGATGCTGAAGCGTTTAAGAATCCAGAAACAATTTCTTCTGGTGACATTCCAGGCTCTGGGCTACTTGCAATAACTCGAACAATTGATCCAACAGACACAGCTCCGAGATTTGCGCCTTCTTTTATTGAACTCTGCTGTGGGATCGAGCCACATCCGACTACTGCTAAGGCTAGAAAAAGTAACAGATATTTCTTTATCATTGATTTTTCTTCTGATCTGACATAAGTAATTCTTGAAGAGCAGTCATATCTAATTCGAGTTTTTCATCATCGCCAACTCCAATAGAAAGAGGTGACTTTATTAATGACTTATCTGGATTTCTTGGCAGAGTTAACCTGAACATTGTTCCTTTACCTGGTGCTCCCCAGGCGTCGAGCCAACCTGAATGCAACCTTGCATCTTCAAGTGCAATTGCTAAACCAAGTCCTGTTCCACCAGTTGTTCTTGCTCTAGCTGGATCTGCTCTCCAAAATCTGTTGAAAACTAGTGAAGATTCTCCTGGTTTTAATCCAGCACCTTTATCTTTCACAACGACCGCAATTGCATCATCATCACTTCCAATTTCAACTTCAATTGGTTTTCCTTCACCATATTCTGATGCATTTGAAATTAGATTGCGTAAAACTCTTTCAATTCTTCGTTGATCAAGATCAATGTTAGGAGCAGTCCCAGTTATAACAACTGGAGTTTCTTGTTTTGCTAATAGATTTGATAAAGACTCAGCAGTCTTTTCAATTAAATCTTTGATATTGATACTGCTCAGACTTAAATCTGCTACCCCAGCATCAAATCTACTTATTTCTAACAATTGTGATAGCAGAATTTCAAATCTCTCGATTTGAGTGCTAAGTAATTCTGCTGCTCGAGCTGTTTCTCCTGTGTATTGGTCTCGAGATTCATACAACACGTCAGCAGCCATTCGAACTGTTGTGAGTGGAGTTCTAAGTTCATGAGATACATCTGAGACGAATCTTTTTTGTAGACGAGACATCTGTTCTAGCTGACCAATTTGTTGTTGGATCGATGCAGCCATTGAATTGAATGAACCTGCAAGTTTTGCTAAATCATCTTCTCCACTTACTGGAACTCGCTCATTTAACAGACCCATGCGAAGTTTTTCAGCAGCGTTTGCTGTCTTTCTAACAGGTGCCAGCACAGATCTTGTTAAATACCAAACCAAAATTAATAGACCAAAGATTAAGAAGATACCGGTTGCTAATACTGCTGAACGAATAATGCCAATTGTTTCTTCTTCTTTATCCAAGGGGAATAACAAAAATAGTGAATATGTTCCTACATTGTTGATCTGTATAGGCGCACCCACAACAAGACCGGGAACATTTCTTCCATCTAGATATTTAATTTCTGTGTAAGCCCAAAGTAATTTGTCTGTTTGCTCCACTCTGGATTTTAATTCATCGCTAACACTATTTTCTGAAACTAAGTTTGTTCCTCTTTCAGGTAATCCTTGTTTAGAAATTTCTGATGACGCTAAAAACAAAACGTCATAAAGACCTGATTGGCCCGCTCTTACTGCAAGTGCGGTCACGGCAGTATCAACGACTACAGAAAGTGTGGGTTCACCTGCACCAGTATCTGTTGCTGTAACTACTTTTTGTGCTTCATTTATTGCTGAAGACGCTTCTGTTAAAGATGAAGCTTCCTTGGCAGAAAGAATTCCTGTGGAAACTCTATTTATAAGAACAAGCCCAATTATGGTCACAAGAACTGTTGAAACAATAAATGTAGTTGAAATAATTCTTAAACTTAAAGATTTATTCCAAGATTGTTTAAATTGGTAAAAAAACTTCACGGACCAGCCTTATACCCAACGCCTCTAACGGTCATCACAATTTGTGGATTTTCTGGATCATGTTCAACCTTAGATCTCAATCTTTGAACGTGAACATTTACTAGTCTTGTATCAGCAGGATTTCTGTAATGCCAAACTTCAGTTAGAAGTTGTTCGCGTGTATAAACTTGCCAAGGTTTTCTTGCTAAAGCTAGTAACAAATCAAACTCCAACGGTGTTAACAAAATATCTTTACCGTTTCTTTTAACGCTGTGACCTATAACATCAATTGTTAAATCAGCTAAGGTCAATTGCTCGGCCTTAAGATCATCTTTTCTTAATCTTGCTTTAA
Source organism: Candidatus Nanopelagicales bacterium (assembly GCA_036819575.1). Classification (GTDB taxonomy): domain Bacteria; phylum Actinomycetota; class Actinomycetes; order S36-B12; family UBA5976; genus ATZT02. Next base: position 32,670 of record DAIRXT010000001.1, read on the forward strand.
TTCTTGCCACAAGTTCTTTTGGTTTAAAAGGTTTAACAATGTAATCATCGGCACCAGATTCCAAGCCCTTAACGATGTCGAGAGTGTCTCCTCGAGCAGTTAGCATGACAATTGGTACACCGGACTCGGACCTAATTTGTTTACAAACTTCGATGCCATCAATCCCAGGCAACATAAGATCTAGCAGAATCAAATCTGGTTTAGTCTCTTGAAAAATAGCTTGAGCTTTTGAGCCATCTTCGCAAAAGAGTGCTTCGTAGCCCTCGGCTCTTAAAACAATTCCCAACATTTCAGATAGAGCCTGATCATCATCGACTACTAATACGCGAGCCATGATGCAATGTTGTCACCTCATCTATGACAAAATCAAAGTGGAGGTAGATATGACTCAAGGTCCTGGCCCAAATTTGATTCCCCTAACGAAATTAACCCTAGGTGAAATTTTGAGTGGTTCACTCAACAGCCTTAGAAGAATGCCTAAAACATTATTGGGAATAGGTTTATTTTCTGGATTTATTGTTGGAATCGCCACAGTGATGGCCTCAGCAGTGTTTGTCAGAAATGGTGAAAGTTTAGAACTTCCACAGATTCCAAATCCTTCTTCAACGATTAACCAAGAACAATTGGAAGAGCTATTAACTGCTCTTGGCCCGACTTTAAGAATTGCAGTCGTAACAACTCTTGTGCTATTTATTGTTCAAACTATTTCTGCAGGAATGTTTACCCACATAATTGGTAATGCGATCATAGGTAAAAAGATTAATGCTGCTGAGTCATGGGCAAAAACTAAACCTCAATTGGGAAGAATTATTGTTGTCTCTTTAATATCGTTTCTTTTCCCAATTCTTGCAATTGTTGCCGGTTCCTCAATTGGAGTTGCCTTAACTGGGATTAGTAATTTATTTGTATTTGTTGGACTAGGAATTGGTTTAGTGGGCGCAATTTATGTGTGGATTAGCTTATATGTGATTGTGCCAACCTTAGTTCTAGAAGATACAACATTAAAAGGTGCAATTAAGCGTTCTTTCTACTTAGCTAAAGGAAATATTTTAAGAGTATTTGGAATAGGAATAATGGGAATTATTACTAGCCAAGCCATTTCAATAGTTGTTTCCACACCATTTGCTCTTTTTGCCCAAACAGGTGCAGATCAAGACCCAACAACTTCTTCAGTATTTATGTCAACCATGGGTTCAGTAATTGGATACACATTTATGCTGCCATTCGTAGCAACATTTACCACATTGCTTTACACAGATTTAAGAATTAGAAAAGAAAATCTTGCTACTGACTTAAATAAAGCAGCTAATCAGTAACGGTAGTGATCGGGCTTGTAAGGCCCATTTTGATCTACGCCCAGATAATTTGCTTGATCTTTTGTTAATTCTGTTAATTTTGCACCCAATGCATCCAAGTGCAAACGAGCAACTTTTTCGTCTAACTCTTTAGGAAGTGTGTAAACCCCAACTGGATATTGTTCAGTTTTAGTAAACAATTCAATTTGAGCAAGTACTTGGTTAGTAAATGAATTACTCATCACAAATGATGGATGTCCTGTGGCATTTCCTAAGTTAAGAAGTCTTCCCTCACTCAAGATAATGATTGATTTCTTTTCATCAAAGACCCATTCATCAACCTGAGGTTTGATATTTACTCTTCGAGCACTCTTACTATTTGCCAAACCAGCCATGTCAATTTCGTTGTCAAAGTGTCCAACGTTTCCAACAATTGCTTTATCTTTCATTCTTGACATTTGATCAACTGTAATTACGTTCTTGCAACCTGTTGCTGTGATAATTATGTCTGCATAAGACAAAGTGTTTTCTAAAGTATTAACTTCATATCCATCCATTGCAGCTTGCAGCGCACAAATTGGATCAACTTCAGTAATGATTACTCTGGCTCGTTGTCCTCGTAATGACTCAGCAGTTCCTTTACCCACATCGCCATAACCACAAACAACTGCTACTTTTCCACCGATCAAAACATCTGTAGCACGATTTAATCCATCAATTAGAGAATGACGGGTTCCGTACTTATTATCAAACTTACTTTTTGTCACAGCATCATTTACGTTAATTGCTGGGAAAAGTAATTGATTTGATTTGAACATTTCATATAAACGATGAACACCGGTTGTAGTTTCTTCGGTTACACCTTTAATGTTATTTGCAATATCTGTCCACAGTCTTGGATTTTCTCTTAATGTTTTTTGAATCAATTTAAGAACAACAGAAAATTCTTCACTATCTGCTTTCTCTGGTTCTGGTTGATCACCAGTTTTTTCAAATTCAACACCTTTATGAACAAGTAGTGTGGCGTCTCCACCATCATCAAGAATCATGTTTGGACCTTCACCATCAGTCCACTTTAAAATTTGTTCAGTGCACCACCAATATTCTTCAAGTGATTCACCTTTCCAAGCAAAAACAGGAACACCATTTGGTTTTTCAATTGTTCCTTTAGGTCCAACAACTACAGCTGCTGCTGCGTGATCTTGGGTAGAAAAAATATTGCAAGATGCCCAACGAATGTCTGCACCTAATTCAACAAGGGTTTCAATCAAAACTGCTGTTTGAATAGTCATGTGCAAAGAACCAGTTATGCGTGCACCTTTAAGTGGCTTTGAGGCACCGAACTCTTTTCGCATTGCCATCAAACCTGGCATTTCATGTTCTGCCAATTGAATTTCTTTACGGCCAAAATCAGCTAAAGAAAGATCGGCTACTTTGTAATCAAGATTTCCAGAACGATCAACAGTCATTGAAAAGTCAGACACTTTTTATTTACCCCTGAGATTTAGTATGAATCAAACTAAAAGCAATTGTGCCAGATTAAACAGTTCTAGCAACTACGGCATGACCTTTAACCACAACTTTTACATCAATATTGCTGATTAGTGCTACCTCGCCCTTTTCAAGCGAGATTTCAGTTGAGCCATCCACAATTTTTGTCTCCCCTTCTAAATTCAAAACTCCTGCAAATTTGGTATCACGAGATTGATACGTGGCGTTATCAACAGCTACTAACTCAAAATCAGATTCGGGTTTATAAACGTGTACGCCATCATTTGTGGGCAAAGACAGCACTTGAATCTGCTTTTCCTCCACCAAACTTAAAGCCGCATCAATATTTACATACTTATTTGTCAGCCCCATTCTCAAAACATTGTCAGATGTGGTCATAACTTCCACTGCTAAACCTTGTACATAGGAATGTGGGGTTCCTGGTGAAACATGAATTGCGTGCCCTTTTTCTAGAACATGAAATTGCATAAGTAAACAAACTAATACCCCTGGATCATTGGGGTATTTGATAACAATTTTTTCAAAAGTACTAATTGCCTTAGCAGGGTAATTAGCTTTCTTGACGCAATCGACTACTTCTTTATTGATTTGACTAATTTTTGATTTATCTATTTCAAAGATAATATCGGCAGCGTCAAAGAATGTGTCTGTTGCTAAAACTTCTTGTAATTCTTTTGCATTTGTCTTTTCAAAAAGCATCTTAAATACAACATCTCGCTTGGCTTTGCTTTCTACTCCAGCAAATGCTTGAAATTCTTCTAAAGCAAACAGCATTTCATCTTTGCCGTTATCATCTGAAAGTATTTTTTCACTGTCTGCAAAATCGTTCATTCCTGATTCAGCCGTTTGTTTATCAGGATGAACTTGTATTGATAAGGGTTCGTTTGCGCAAAGTAACTTAATTAGTAATGGAAAATTTGCATTAGTGCTTAATTCTTTATTTGTTTTTTTATTTATAGATTTACCTGAAGGATGATCCCCAAACCAAAGTTCAGCTTGAGGTTGGTCAGTCTTTGCTACCCAGTTTTGCAATCCATTAACTTTGCCCCAGGCATAATCTTTTAGTGCACCTTTAATTACAAGTATCGAGTTGTCACTCATTTAAAAAAGTTAGCCGCCAATGCCGCGAGGGCCAGGAGTTGCTTCATCTAGCAACATAACTGGAATTCCATCTTTAATTGGAAAAGTTGTGGCACAACTTGTGCAAACAATTTTTGTGTCATCAGTTGAAACACTCACATCAGCATGCTTATCGCAAGGACAAGCCAATATTTCTAGTAACTCAGGTTTGATCACAGAACTCATTGTGCATCCTTTCGAATGATTGCCAAAGCTTCATCTCTTACTTTTTCCATTGTTGCACGCTCTCTTGCTTCTGCGTTTAAGCGAAGCAAAGGCTCGGTGTTACTTGGGCGAATATTCACCCACCAGGTCTCACTAGCGAATGTTAGGCCATCTAAATCATCAATTTGGACACCTTCAATTCCAGCAAAGTGTTCTTTTACTTTTTTAGAAGTAGCAGCAACATCTTTTACGCGAGTATTAATTTCACCACTTGCTACATAGCGGTCAAATTCTTTTATCAATGAAGAAAATGAAGTATCTGAACTAGTTTCTCCTAATGCCGCCAGCACGTGAAGTGCTGCCAACATTCCACTATCAGCAAACCAAAAATCTCTGAAATAAAAATGCCCGGAATGCTCTCCCCCAAATATTGCATTTGTATCTTTCATCACTTGCTTGATAAAGGAATGTCCCACTCTTGTTTTTATGGCTTTTCCGCCATTTTCCTTAACTACTTCAGCAACACTTCTAGAAGTTATTAAGTTATGAATAATTGTTGAACCTAATTCTCGCTTAAGTTCTCTTTTTGCAATTAATGCAGTTATCGCACTTGGGGTAATACTTTGACCCTTTTCGTCAATAAAGAATGCGCGATCAGCGTCCCCATCAAAAGCAATTCCTATATCTGCTTTTTCAACTAGAACTCTTTTTTGTAAATCAACTAAATTTGCCGGTTCGATGGGATTTGCTTCATGATTAGGAAATGTTCCATCAAGTTCAAAATACATTGGCACTATTTCAAAGTTTGAGTCATTAAAAACTTTTGGAACACTAAATCCACCCATACCGTTTCCAGCATCTATCACAACTTTTAATTTTCGCGCAGATTTTAAATCAACCAGTGAATGAAGATATTTTACATATTCTGAATTCAAATCTCTTGAAGTTTCTTTGCCTTCTTCGCCATTAAATTCTGGTATTCCATTTAAGACAAGTTGGGTGATTTCTTTTAACCCAGAATCTTGTCCTACAGGAGCAGCACCGGGTTTAGCTAATTTAATTCCGTTATATTCAGCAGGATTATGACTGGCCGTAAACATTGCCCCAGCAATGTTTAATAGCCCTGTTGCAAAATACAAACCATCAGTTGAGGCAAGACCCATGTGTAAAACATCAACACCTTGTTTTCTTACCCCGCGAGCAAAACTTTCCACAAGTAATGGACCACTTGGTCTCATGTCATGAGCGATTACTACTTGCCCACATCCACCATCAATTTTTCTTAGCTTTAAAGCAACTACAAAAGCTTGTCCAATTAGATTGGAAATATTTTCATCAAATTCTTGCGGAACAATGCCTCTGACGTCATAGGCCTTGATCAAGGTTTGCAAACGAGCCAGGGTGATTTCTTTACTCATAAGAGTTCAAAGACTAGTAGAGAAGAAGTAGTTTAATTAATTTTCGTCACGCACTATGCGCAAATGACTGCGGTTGGCATAGTCGTTGGCAAATGATGGCTCAGACCAAACATCGGGTTGAGGTCTTGCTGCTTCCCTAACCGCGTTGGCAAGGGCTAATAAATCATCTTGGGAGGGAATGAAATGTTGCGGTTCACTTTCAAGTCGGACAATTTCCCAACCTCTAGGTGCGGTGAGTTTGCGAGCATGTGCTTCGCATAAGTCATAACAATGAGGTTCAGCAATGCTGGCCAATGGTCCAAGCACTGCAGTGGAGTCGGCATACACATATGTCAGGGTTGCCACAGCTAATTTGCCGCAGGAGAGCCTGGTGCATTTTCTTAAATATGCCATGCTCAATACGCTAGTGAATTTGTTACGAAAGTGACAGGTAGACGCGCCTGATACTTATATATACACCAGTTAATGCTTGAGACTGCTGTTAGTAAATGTAGAGAAATTACATTGCTTGAGAGCGTCTCATCCGGCGACGTTCGCGCTCAGACAATCCACCCCAAATACCAAAGCGTTCATCATTTTCTAATGCGTATTCAAGACATTCAGCTCTAACCTCACACGAAGAACAAACTCTTTTAGCTTCGCGTGTGGATCCGCCCTTCTCAGGGAAAAAGGCTTCAGGATCTGTTTGAGCACATAGTGCTTTTTCTTGCCAGCCTGCTGGCTCACTATCGCTTGGAACAAGACTTAAGCCCGTGAAGTCGGACAATTAAAAACCCCCAAAATCGTTTGCCGAAAGTTCATCTCGACATAGGTAGAAAACTACCTGAACGAATTACACGCTTGTAACTAGGGGTAGGTCAAGTGTTTAAGCCATCTTTTTGCAACTTTTTTCCTATTTAAGCCAAAAAAGTCCGATTTTTGCTAATTATTGCCATTTTTGGCAAAAAACTAGTTAAATTCCCCAGTCAGGATTTGTAGGAATTGTTTGATTATTTAATTCAATTTTTGCCACTTTTTGATCTGGCCAAATCCGTGAATCGTTTAACAAAACAGATCCTGGTGCTAATTCCACAAAATCTGCCACCACCGAATTTTTTATCACGCAACCTTCACCAATTTTTGCACCCCTTGCAATGATGCTTGATTCAATAACAGACTTTTTTCCCACTGTTACTTCATCCAAAATCACTGAATTAATAATTTCGCAATCATCTTCCACATTTGAATTCTTCCCAATTACAGAACCTAAACTAATTTGGGCAGTTGGTGAAACTTTTGCCCCAGCTAAAACTAATTTATCTCCAAAAGAATCTAGTAATCCTGTTTTAATGTTGCCTAAAACTAAATCACTTGAGCCTTGGACAAATGCTTTGGGTGTTCCTAGATCTAACCAGTAACTTTGATCAACAACCCCAATTACTTTTAAGCTTGCTTTTAATAAATCGGGAAAAACTTCTCGCTCCACAGACACAACTCTGCCTGTAGCAATGGTGTCAATGATTTTTCTTTTGAATACATACATGCCAGCATTGATTTGATCTGTGACAATATCTTCTTTTCGTTCAGGTTTTTCTAGAAAAGCTAAAACATTTCCTTCTTCATCTGTTGGAACTGAGCCATATGCTGCTGGGTTATCAACTTTTGTCAAATAGATTGCAACATCTGCTTTCTTTTCTTTCCACACATTCAAAACTTTTTTTATGTCTACCCCTGTTAACACATCTCCGTTGAAAACAACGACTGGATCTTCTGGTCCACAGGTCAATAATTCAGCAGCGTTTCTAATTCCCCCGCCTGTACCAAGTTGAACTGGTTCATAGGCATAGCTAATTTTCACACCCAGCTTGGAACCATCTGCTAAACCTTCGCGAAAAACTTCGGCTTTAAACGCTGTGCCCAGCACAATGTGATTTATGCCCGCAGCTTTTGCTTTTGATATTTGATGTGCTGTCACCGGATATCCAGCAACTTCCAACATGGGTTTTGGGGTGTGAATCGTTAAAGGCTTTAGTCGGGTACCAAAACCCCCGACTAGCAGAATTGCCTCAGTCATTCAAACCTCTTAGCTGTTATTTATGTTTAATAAATAAAACTAATTATGAACCAGGTGTTGGTGAAGTTTCAGGATCAAATGTCACAGGATAAGTCTTTGGCACATAAAGCACCCAAGTTTGTCCTGGAGCAAATACATAACTAGTTGCTCCAACTGTGTAAGAAGTTGGACTTGTTGCCATTGGTCTTGACCATGTGGCTTCAAATCTTTGACCGTCTCTCATCAAAATTGCTTCACCTGATCCAACAGATTGAATCAATGGAGTCTTGTTTCCACTCTTGTCTTGAAAACCAGAATCAGCTAATTGCTCTACATATTGAACAATGATGTTTTTTGCAAACATTGGTTGATTGGTAACAGCATCTGATGCTGGTTCATTGTCTAGTGCAATAACCCAGGCATTGTTTGTGCCATCCCATTGCGCACCAACTCTGGATGCTGGCCATTTAGCTGAGAATGAATTGGTAGTTGTGCCACCGGTTGCTGGAACATCTGAAAATGTCCAACCCATATCTTTAGCACCACTTATGCCAGTTAAAGATGAAACTAATGCACCCAAATCAACAGTTAAATTGTGTGGAGCATTTTTATCTGTTTGACGGGTATAAAACTTTCCATTTAATCCATGGCTGGCATTGATTAAATTAGCTTGGTCAATTAGTGGCAAGAATTTTTGTTGAGCACCACTAAATGCAAATGCAGGTGTACCAAATTGTTCCATGATTTCTAAATCAGAAATACGTGCTGATCTAACAGGACCAACTTTATTTGGCATTGAAGAGTTATAAACAGCTGCGATTCTGGTTAATCCTGCTTCAACTTCTTCTACAAAAACCATGTCGGCAGCAGATAGACCCCATTGCGGTCTGGCTGGATTTACGTTGTCAATTTTTACAACAGCTATTGGTCCACCACTTCCACCTGGTAAACCAGAGATTGGGCTAAAACCCACTTTGGCTGATTCAGTTACTTCAGGTGTTGGTTCAGGTTGAGTGGATGTGTTTCCACCACAGGCAGAAAGTGCGAATGTTGCTACTGAGGCTAAAGCGATGAGTTTCAATGTTTTTGTCATACTCCAAACGATAGGCGCAAAGACCCAAGTCGAACAGCCCTGACTCACCCCTTAATAGGTAGTGTTCATGAGGAATACACCTTGGCAGGTGTGGATTTTGGTCACTATGGTTAAAAGTGGGGCAAATGACACGTAATCCGATGGGAAAAATGCTGTGAGCCGTTTTCGCCTGATTGTTGCCCTAACCTCTGGTGTAATTCTGCTCGTTGCCTCTGTGGCAGGAATTTTTGGTTTTGCGGCACGAAATTTGGCTGGAAACATAGAAGCTTTAGAAGTTATTTCTTCACCAAAACCAGTTGCAGAAACTGGTCCACTAAATATTTTGTTAATGGGAACCGACACCAGAACTGATCAAGGTGGTGGTTTTGGAAGCGAAGATGAATACGGTGGGACAGGAAGAAGTGACACCACAATTCTTATTCACTTATCAAATGATAGAAAAAGTGCAATTGCTGTAAGTATTCCTAGAGATTCAGTAGTTAACATTCCAGCTTGTACTAAAGAAGATGGCACCACTGTTGCTGAAAGAACTGATTTATTTAATTCAGCCTTTGCCTCAGCAGGACCAGCTTGCACAATCAAAACACTTGAAACTCTTACAGGTGTAACTATTAACCATGCTGTGATAGTTGACTTCATTGGATTTTCAAATGTTGTTGACGCCTTAGGTGGAATAAAAGTTTGTTTAACCGAAGCAATAGATGAACCAGTAGAAAATGGTGCAGGTATTCAATTGCCAGCTGGTGTTCAGGTAGTTGATGGTAAAAATGCTTTAGGACTGATGAGAGCTAGATATTCATTAGCTGATGGAAGTGATTTAAAAAGAATAGAAAGACAACAAGAACTTATTTCGTTAACAATTGATCAAATTACAGACATGAATTTGATAACAGATCTTCCTGCGTTATACAAAGTATTAAATGCAGCAACCTCTTCTTTAAGAATGGATCCAGGTCTATCTGATTTAGATTCTTTAGTAACACTTTCCACAAGTCTTTCCAGTATGGGATCACAAAATGTTTCATTTGTAACTGTTCCCTACGAAGGCACACCTGATGGTAATCGTGTGCAGTGGACTGAATCTGCAACTCAATTGTGGAGTGCAATTATCAATGACACAGGCTGGCCACCAAGTGAAGTTGTTGCAGTTGAAACCACTGCACCAAGTCCTGAAACTGAAAATATTGTTGTTAAACCAAGTGATGTGTCTGCGATTGTCTTAAATGGAACAAGGCGTGCAGGATTTGCAGCTTTAACAAGTGAATTTCTAAAAAATCAAGGTGTCACTATTGCCGAAGTTGGCAATGCCCCAAACAAAGAAACTGCCGAAAGTGTAATTGTGCACACCAGTGGCAATGCATTAAAAGCACAATTAATTGGACAACTTCTGGGAATTACTAACATTGCTGAAGATCCAGAATTAGCTGGAGCTGATGTGGCAGTAATTATTGGCAACAATGCTCCACAAAGTTGGACAGCCCCAGCAGCACCAGTTGAGATTGAAACACCAACTCAAACATCTCCTGCACCAGCTCCGTCACCAAGTGCGATTGCTGCACCGCAAACCGGATTGTTCTGCCCGCTACCTTAAATAATTGGTGGTCTTAGAAATAAAGTCATCTTTATAACAGTTATCCAGGTCATTTTTTTGTGTTCAAATAATTCAACCATCTTGCCATCTTCCCAACCAAGTTTGAATTCCTTTATTGCTTCTTTGTTTTTTCTCAAACGAATCAGGGAAATTAACTTCCAGTTAAGTAAATAAACAAATGAAACAAAACCTGGAAGATTTCTTCTGGCTAATAAAACTCTATTTCGTGCTTGATACTGATAATAAATTTTGTGTCTTGTTTCAGGTTCAACTGCTGGATGACTGACAACCACGTCTCCGGCATACCAACATTTAAATCCTGCGTCCCAAATTCTCCAAACTAAATCAACACCTTCATGTCCGTAGAAAAATTCATATGGCCACATTCCTACTTTTTGAAAAACATCTCGTCTAACTGTTGTGGCACCTTCCCATAAGGCAAACATGTGTGATGATCTGTCAGGATTTTTTGTGTTTAGGCGAGGAATCCATCTGCGAGGAGTTGGCAAGCCATTTGGATCTTTTGGCTGAGGTTGAACCAAAGCAACTTTTTTCTTACCAATAAATTTCTTATATATTCGAGAAAGAGTATCTACATCTTCCAAAACAACGTCGTCATCTAGAAAGAAAAGTAAGTCACCTTCAACGTTATAAACACCAGCATTTCTTCCAGCAGGTATTCCTAAATTTTCTTTGATATGCACACTTTTAACACCGGCTGGTAAAGATTTTGGTTGCCACCCGTTTCCCACCACCACAACATCAACTTGGACATCTATTTGTCCAAGTAAGGAAGCAATTGCCGCTTTTAATTGCGCAGGGCGATCTCCCTGCGTAAGAACAACGCAACCAAATGTTGGCTTTAATTCGTTCATGATTTAGGCGCGAAGGCGAGAAGAGGTAAGAATTGCAACTAAATGGCCTATGACAGTAATAGCTGCTGCCCAGGTTAAGAGAATAAGAGTTTCTGATAAGAAATCAAAAATAGCTGCTAACAAGAAAATGATGCTTAGTTCAACAGAGTGATAGATCTTGTGAATTGGAAAAAATCTAAAAAGAGATCTAATTAGTGCAATGATTTTGTTGCGAGGAACAGCAACTAACTTATCTTCAGAAAGTTTTGCCAAGTTAGAAAAACTTCTTGCCACATGAACCATGTCATTAAAAACTTTATTGAAAGTAATCAATAAGGCAAAAATAAGTCCAAAGATAATTGCTGAGACATTGTCATTTTCAAGAAATACTCTAACTCCTAAAGCTATTGCCAAGAGAGCTTCGGTTGAATAATGACCAAAACGATCAATAAATATTCCTGCTGGATTGAATTTTGCTGTTACGCGAGCCATTTCCCCATCGCAGCAATCAAAAAGCATTTGTAATTGAGCAAAAACAACTGCCAGAATTACACCACTTAAACCAGTTTTAATAACACTTGCTGCTGCTAACCAGCCAGATAAAACCATTAGCCAGGTAACAACCGTTGGGCTAATGCCTAATTTTAATAAAACTTTTGAAACGTAAGGAGAGATTTTTCTCATATATAGTGGCCCAGACCAATGTTCTGCGACTCTTCGATTTAATACTTCGGGTGGTTGTCCCACACTTTTTATTTGTTGAATCGAATAATTAGTCATCAAATACTCCTGAATCATTGTGATAGGCACTCAAGGCCTGACTCAAGGTCCCATCAACTGCCAATGTTCCATTCTTTAAATAAAGACCTCTAGTACAAAACTCTTTAAGATCTTTTTCTTTATGAGAAACAAGAAAAAGTGTTTTTCCTTGGTTAAGCAAATCTTTCATTCTTATGTAACATTTTTCCTTGAATGCGGCATCTCCCACAGCTAATGCTTCGTCAACCAAAATTATGGGTTCATCAATTGATGTCACAATGGAAAATCCGAGGCGAATTTTCATACCACTTGAAAAATGTCTTACCGGAGTGTCAAGAAAATCTCCAATTTCAGCAAATTCCACAATGCTGTCGAATCTTTTTCTAACTTCACTTCGACTCAATCCGTGAAGACCTGCAACTAAAGCAATGTTGTCACGCGCAGTTAAATCACTTTTTAAACCACCGGTTAATTCAATTAAAGGTGCTACTCCACCATTAACTGTTACCGAACCTTCATCGGGTAATAAAACACCAGCAATAAGTCGAAGAAGAGTACTTTTACCTTGACCATTTGCTCCCATCAATCCAACAGCTTCACCAGCGTTTATTTCAAAGTTAATATTTCTTAATGCCCAAAAATCTCCTTTAGGAGATGTGTTCTTTTGTTGTAAAAGCATTTCTCTAATCGAAAAATTTCTTTTTCTATTGCGTCTAAAACTCACGCCAATATCTTTTACACTAATTGCTACAGTCATTTTATACTTCCTTCAAAACTGAGCGCTCAACTTTTTTGAAGAAGACAACTCCAACTATAAAGACCGCTAAAGATATAACAATTGAGAAAAATACTGGTGTGATCAGATTTGGATCGTTCCAGAATCCAGCTCGATACATCGAGATGATTCCAGTCATTGGATTTAAATAAGCAATCGTTCGCAAGTTTTCAGGAATATCTGACAAACCATAAATAATTGGAGTTAAATAAAACATCATTCGCAAAAGTATTCTTAAAATATTTGTGGTATCTCTGGCTAGAACGGTGAGCGGGGCTAAAATTAATCCAATCCCTGAAAGTAATAAGAACTGAACTACAAAAGCTAATGGAATGAAAAGTAGCGCGGCAGAAATTTTGGCCTGAAAGATTATTGTTATAAGTATCAAAATTGGAAGTGCAAACAAAAACTCGGTTCCTTTGGCGCCAATACTTTTTATTACCCACAAATATCTTGGTATGGCAATTGAGCGAACCATTTTACTTTCCATGACAAGAGATCTAGCTGAATCAGTTACCGCACCATTAAACCAAGTCCAAGAAAGGATTCCGGTTAATAAAAATAAAATGTATGGTTGTTCACCAAGAGATTTTGCTCCAACGATGTATGAAAAAACAAACCAATAAATTGCTGACATCGCTAAAGGATCAAGTAATGTCCATAGATAACCTAGCCAGGTTCCGGCATATCTAATTTGTAAATCTCGATAAACCAAAATTCGAAAGGCACCAAACTTACCCAAAGGGTTCGTTCTCCTCCACGCTTATCCGATGTGATCGCGTTGAGTACAAGGTTACAGGCGTTTGCTTCCTTTTAAGAAACCAACGCCCCATGACAAATGCATAGTTGGAAGAACAAGCAGTAAATATAGACGACTCATCAGACTAAGTTTGGATTTAATAGTCACAAATGCCAACAAGATAACGGCCAAATAAACTCCTGGTGCTAACCATCCAATTTGAAGCCATGCAATATTTGAAATTTGAGAAATCAAAACTAATAAGAATCCTGCAAACAATCCACAAACAGTGATTGGAGGCGCTAAATATCTTAAGGAAACAGTCTCTGGATAAGTTTTTGTAACTTGTTTTCTCCATTGACCATACTCAAAGTATTGTTTCGCTAATTCTCTAAGATTTTTTCTTGGTCTATAGGTCACTACAAGATCTGGGTTGAACCAAATTTTTCCACCAGTTTTTCTGATTCGATAATTCATTTCCCAATCTTGAGCCCTTATAAATGATTCATCAAAATATCCAACTCTGTGCAAAGCAGATTTCCTGAATGTTCCTAAGTAAACAGTGTCTACTTCCCCAGATTTACCACCAACATGAAAAGGAGCATTACCTACTCCAAATTTTGATGTCATGGCAGCTGCAACACTTTTTTCAAAAGAATTTGTACCTTGAGCAGACATTAAGCCACCAACATTGTCTGCACCTGTGTCTAACAAAGTCTTAACTGCATTTTTTATGTATTCATTATCAACAAGTGCATGTCCGTCTAGTCGAACTATAATGTCAAAATTTGATTTCTTAATTGCATTGTTTAATGCTGATGCTGTTTTACCACTTGGGTTTTCTACTAGCTTTATTCTTTTATCTTGTGCTAATTCTTGCGCAATCTTATTTGTCTGATCTTTTGATGGGCCTAACGCTAAAATAACTTCTAGCTCACCAGAATAATTCTGGTTTAGAATTGCCTGCACAGATTGATTTAAAAATCTTTCTTCATTCAAAACAGGGATAATCACAGAAACTGCTGGTTCTGACATTGATTCACCCACTTTTTGCATTCTTTAGTAGCAACGCTAGTCGAATAATGAGAAAAATCCTTGAATAAATCATACGATTGTCTGCGTGGAGAAGAAAAATGGTTTGCCTAACGAATGGTTTAGAGACACAAAGTCTGATAAATCAAAACCATCTCGTGGTAGCAAGAAGCCAAAGAGTCTGAACAAAAGACAAATCGCTTGGGTCTTTCTTGGCGCTTTTGCGTACTGGTTTGCTTTTCTATTACTTATCGCACTAGTGCAATTAAATAAAATAGAGATTGATCGAGCTGAATCTGAAATTCCTAAATCCCCAGGAAAAACTTGGTTACTTGTAGGAAGTGATTCTCGTGAAGATATTGATAATCCAGTATTAGAAGGTGCACCTTTAGGTAAATTTGAAGGTCAACGAAGTGACACAATTTTGATTATGAGTGTTCCTCGAATTGGCACACCACTACAACTAACTAGCATTCCAAGAGATCTAGTAGTAACCATCCCGGCTCATGGTGAAACCGGTGAAAAGAAAAACAAAATCAACGCAGCTTATGCCTTTGGTGGCCCAAGTCTTTCAGTAAATACCGTAGAAAATTTAGTTGGTGTGCAGATGGATAATTATGCAGAAATTGGCTTTGCCGGGTTAGTAAATGTGGTCAATAGTTTTAATGGCATCAGAGTTTGCCCGTCTCAAGATTTCTCAGATAAAAAATCTGGATTGGAAATAAAAGAAGGATGTCAGAAAGTTGATGGCTTAACTGCTTTGGCATATTCGCGAATGCGTTATGCCGATCCTAAAGGTGATATTGGAAGAACCGAAAGACAACAAGAAGTAGTAACTCAAATTGTGAAAAAATCTCTTTCCCCATTTACACTTCTTAATCCTTTAAGGGCACCTCAAACAGTTTCTGCGATAGCAAATGCTGTCACCGTAAGTAAAGGTGTGGGACCTTTTGATTTAGTTCCGCTTGTTTTTGCATTAAGAAGTGGTGGAATAGATGCGGCTACCTTGCCTAATAAATCTGGTGGAAACATTGGCAATTTAGGCTCAACAAGAGTTATTACCGAAGATGCAAAAGAAGTATTTCTTGCACTACAAGAAGGAACGAAAATTCCTTCATTCGAAACTAAATAATTACTCAGTAATTCTGCCTGTTAGATAATCAGCAGCATGATGAGCTCTTTCTAAAAGATCTGCCACATCATCACCACTTATATTTACGTGTCCAACTTTTCTTCCTTCTTTAACTTCTTTGCCGTAAAGATGAATTCTTAACTCTGGATCGTGAGCCATACAGTGCAAAAATGGTTTATACATATCTAAATACTGACCACCCAAAACATTAACCATCACAGTAAAGGGCGCAACTAAATTAGGACTTCCTAAGGGTAAATCAAGAATTGCACGTAAATGGTTTTCAAATTGTGAGGTAGTAGCACCATCAATTGTCCAATGACCTGAATTAGTGGGACCTAATTTGATTTGACTTATTAAGAATTCGTTATTTCCAGTGTCTATAAATTCAACGGAAAAGATACCAATAATTTTGAAAAGTTCCGAAATTCGTAACGCAATTGACTGCAATTCACTTGCCTTGTTATCAGATAAATTAGGGGCAGGAGTTATCACTTCATCCAAAACATCATCAATTCTCTTAATCTGAGAAACCGGGTAAACCACACTTTGTCCATGAGGAGAGCGCGCTACTTGTAAACTCAACTCTCTTGCAAATTCCACTTCATCATTTTTTACAACAAGTCCGGCATCCAATAAAGATTGCCGAATAAAGTTTGTATCTTGTAAATTTTCAACAGTTGAAAGACTTGGTCTAAATAATTGACCTTGCTCTTCAAGTTTCTTTAAGTTTTCAAGCGAAAACTCATACGCATCAAAAGTAATTACTTCAGTATCAAGGGCGAACTTAGTTAATTCAGCGTAATTATTTGTATCACCAACACTTACGCTATTTGCTATTAGTGCAGCACTTTCTTGCGAATCTTTACAAAGTATTTTTATGTCTATGTTTAGTCGAGTTGCCGCCTCTATCAACATTCGCGCAATTTGACTACCACCAATTATTCCCACAATCGGAAAATGTGATTTATTGGTCATAGTTCAAATCTTAACTAATTAAATGGATATCGGCAGAACTTAAATTTCTTAAACCATCTGTTGTTTCAACAATTAGTTCACCCGTTTTGGATATATCTATAGCTTCTGCTTTGAAACTTTCTCCCCCAGGTAGTTGAGCAATGATTTGGCTCCCAATTGTTAAGCAATTAGTTTTGTAATCTCTGACAAGTGAAGGAGTTGGACTACCCTGAGCATTATTTTCCTCAGTCCATCTTGCGCCTAACTCGCTGATGAACTGAGCAATTATTGATTCTTTAGATAAATCATTTTGTAAAAATGCTTTAAGCGAAGTAGCGTTTTTAATTGGCAATTCATTTAACTCCTGATCAAAATTTATACCAACTCCAGCAATTACATAATCTTTGTGTTTTTCTAACAAAATTCCAGCAAACTTGAATACTTCATCTGCTTCAACTAGCACAAGATCGTTAGGCCACTTTATTTTAATGTTTTTCCTTGTTTCTGACTCAAGTGACTTAAATAGACTCAGTCCAATTAGTAAAGGAATCCAACCAATTTCATTTTGATTATTTGGTTTTAAAATAATGGAGATAAAAATTGAAGAATTCTTTGGAGCTTCCCAAGTTCTATCCTGTCTACCTCTTCCCTTGGATTGAAAATTAGCTACAACAAATGTTCCTTCTACTGTTTGGTTATTTACTAATTCTTTGGCAATATCGTTAGTTGAAGTGACTTCATCTTTTAAAATGGCGTTTTGCCATAAACACTGTCGAAGGCGCAGTTCGCGCTCCAAAATTTGAGCATCAAGAGGTGCTCGATTCTTCAAAAATCCCGTCACACTGTTACCGTACGACAAGAGCCTTTTTCTTAGAGAGGACCACGTGGGTAAAAAGTCGAGTGACGGTGCAAATCCTCGTACCACCGCGTCAAAATTGGCTCACTTAGCGCAAATTAAAAAAGAAATACACGTTGACCAAGCCAATGAATCCATTACAAAGCAGCATGCCAAAGGCAAGCAAAGTGCGCGTGAAAGATTAGCTTCACTACTTGATCCTGAATCATTTCAAGAAATAGATGAATTAGTAAGGCATCAAAAAAATAGCTTCGGCATGGATAAAAATCGTCCAGCAGGAGACGGTGTAATTACTGGATTCGGAACAATTGATGGTCGACCTGTTTATGTTTACTCCCAAGACTTCACCGCCATGGGTGGTTCTTTAGGTGAAGCAATGGGTGGAAAAATTGTTAAGTTAATGGATTTAGCAATTAAATCTGGTGCACCAATTGTTGGTATTAACGATTCTGGTGGAGCAAGAATTCAAGAAGGTGTTGCATCCCTTGCAATGTATGGAGAAATATTTTTAAGAAATACCAGAGCATCTGGTGTTATTCCACAAATTTCTATAATCATGGGACCTTGCGCTGGTGGAGCTGTTTATTCCCCGGCCCTAACTGATTTTGTTGTAATGGTTGATAAAACATCACACATGTTTATTACTGGTCCAGATGTTATTAAAACTGTAACTGGTGAAGAAGTTTCCTTTGAAGACTTAGGTGGAGCAAGAGCACACGCCACAAAATCTGGTGTAGCTCATTACATGGCAAACGATGAAGATGATGCTTTGGATTATGTGAGAACACTTTTGAGTTTCTTGCCTTCAAATAACGCTGAACCTTCCCAACATTTTGAATCAAAAGTAGATCTGCAAGTTAACCAACATGATTTAGAAATGGATTCATTAGTTCCCGACTCACCAAATCAACCTTATGACATGCACGTTTTAGTTAAACATGTTTTAGATGATGATGAATTTTTTGAAATTCATGGTGGTTGGGCTCCAAACATCATGGTTGGATTTGGTCGCATTGAAGGACAAAGTGTTGGCATCGTGGCAAATCAACCAATGCAATTTGCTGGAACTTTAGACATTGAAGCTTCAGAAAAAGCTGCGCGCTTTGTAAGAACTTGCGATGCTTTCAATATTCCAATCATTACCTTTGTTGATGTTCCAGGATTTTTACCTGGTGTTGATCAAGAATATGGCGGAATTATTAGACGAGGTGCCAAGTTAATTTATGCTTACGCCGAAGCAACAGTTCCATTAATCACCGTAATTACCAGAAAAGCTTATGGCGGTGCATACATTGTTATGGGTTCAAAACATTTAGGTGCTGACCTAAATCTGGCTTGGCCAACTGCTCAAGTTGCTGTGATGGGTGCCCAAGGTGCGGTAAATATTTTGTTTAGAAAAGAAATCACTGGCGCAAAAGATCCTGTAGCTGAGCGTGCCGACAAAATCAGTGAGTACGAAGAAGCATTTGATAATCCTTATGTGGCAGCAGAACGTGGCTGGATTGATGCAGTGATTGCTCCAAGTGAAACCAGAATCAGAATCATTAGAGGACTTCGCCAA
>DAIRXT010000002.1:0-34699 GCA_036819575.1 Candidatus Nanopelagicales bacterium
GGTGTGAAGGTTGATATTCCACTACAAGCATATTTCCGTATTAATACTGAAAATATGGGTCAGTTTGAAAGAACTTTGATCATTGTTGACGAAGGTGCCTATGTTCATTACGTAGAAGGTTGTACTGCACCTGTTTATTCTTCAGATTCATTACATAGCGCAGTTGTGGAAATTATTGTGAAGAAGAATGCACGTTGTCGCTACACCACAATTCAAAACTGGTCAAACAATGTTTACAACTTGGTAACCAAAAGAGCAGTAGCTCAACAAGGTGCCACCATGGAATGGATTGATGGAAACATCGGTTCAAAAGTAACCATGAAATATCCAGCTGTTTGGTTAGTGGGAGAACATGCAAAAGGTGAAACAATGTCTGTTGCATTTGCTGGTGAAGGTCAGCATCAAGATGCTGGTGCAAAAATGGTTCACGCAGCACCTAATACTTCTTCAACAATTATTTCTAAATCAGTTGCCAGAGGTGGCGGAAGAACTTCATATCGCGGTCTAATCCAAGTTAATGAAGGATCTTACAACGCTAAGACAACTGTTAAATGCGATGCATTACTAATCGATGACATTTCTCGCTCAGACACATATCCATACATTGATTGTCGCGAAGACGATGTCTCAATGGGACATGAAGCAACAGTTTCTCGAATTAGTGAAGACCAGTTGTTCTATTTGATGCAACGAGGTCTTAACGAAGATGAAGCTGCAGCCATGATCGTGCGCGGGTTTGTTGAACCAATTGCACGTGAATTGCCAATGGAATATGCAATTGAATTAAACAGATTGATCGAATTGCAAATGGAAGGCGCTGTTGGATGAGTACGGCAATACAAGAAAAAGAAATACTCTTCAAAAGCACTGACGCAAGACCTGATCGCATTGCTTCTAGTAATCCATCAGATTTTGCTGTTCCAAACGGTAGAGAAGAAGAATGGCGCTACACACCACTTAAGCGTTTAGGAAAGCTTCACGAAGAAGTCAAAGCTGATCAAGAAATCAATTACGAAGTAGTTGCTCCAGCAGGAATTACTTATACAGTTGTTGATCGAAAAGACGTTGCCACAAAATTTCTAGCAACTGATCGAGTTAGCTCTAGAACTGAGTCTTTATGGAACAAGGCCCTGGTGATTGAAGTTGCCAAGGAATTAGAGACTAAAGACCTAACTTGGGTCAAAATCAATCTTAAAAATGGTGTGCAATATGGCCACATCATTATCAAAGCAAAATCACACAGCAAAGCAACAATAATTCTTGAACACGTTGGTGAAGGAATTGCTGGTGTTAATTGTGAAATTATTGCTGAAGATGGTTCCAATATTGATTTCATCACAGTTTTCGATTTAGAGCGAAAAGCTGTTATAGCAAGTGAGCATCAGTTTGTGATAAGTAAAGATGCAAACATTAGATCTTTAGTAGTTCAACTTGGTGGAGATATCGTTCGCTATGTCCCTAGAGCAAAATTTTCCGGCAATCATGCCAGTGTTGAATTATTAGGAGTATTTTTAGCAACTCGAGGACAATTCTTTGAAAATAGAGTTTTTGTTGACCACAATATGAAGGATTGCAAAAGCAATGTTTTGTATCGTGGTGGAGCCCACGGTGAAGGAAGTCACACCGTTTGGGTGGGAGATGTTTTAATTCGAAAGATCGCCACTGGAACAAACACTTACGAAATGAATCGCAATTTGTTGTTAGACAATGGCGCAAGAGCAGATTCTGTACCAAATCTTGAAATTGAAACAGGAGAAGTTGAAAAAGCTGGGCACGCAAGTGTTACAGGCAGATTAGATGATGATCAATTGTTCTATTTAATGTCAAGAGGAATTGATGAACACACAGCAAGACAACTTGTTATTGAAGGTTTCTTTGCTGGCATATTTGGTGAATTTAGTCATCCAGAACTAAAAGAGAGATTAAATGATCGCTTAAATGCGGCTATTGAAAGATCCACCAAATGACCAATTGGAATGCTGTAGGAAAAGTTTCTGACTTTGCCATGGGATCTGCCAAAGCAATTGATTTAAATGGTGAAACTATTTGTTTAGTTAGAAACAAAAATGGCTTTCATGCCATTTCTGATGCTTGCTCTCATGGCGCAGTTTCTTTAAGTGAGGGAAGTGTTACAGATGAAGGAATTGAATGTTTTTTGCATGGATCGGAATTTAATTTGCAAACAGGGGAACCAAAAACTCCTCCAGCAACAAGTGCGGTTGATGTATTTGCAGTGCAAGTAGAAGGCGACGGCGACAATGCTGTTGTCTCAGTGAGAATATAAAGAAGAGGAAAATATGTCTGAATTAGTAATTAAAGGTTTACACGTCACAGTTGAAACAGATGACGGTGTTAAAGAAATTTTAAGAGGTGTTGATTTAACAATCACCTCTGGACAAACACATGCAATCATGGGACCTAATGGTTCTGGAAAATCAACTTTGGCTTATGCCGTAGCAGGACATCCTAAGTACACAATTTCATCTGGATCAGTAACTCTTGATGGTGAAGATGTTTTGGAAATGTCTGTTGATGAAAGAGCAAAAGCTGGCCTATTTTTAGCAATGCAATACCCAGTGGAAATTCCTGGAGTTTCTGTAAGTAATTTCTTACGTTCATCTCTTACAGCTTTGCGTGGTGAGGCACCAAAATTGCGTGAATGGATTAAAGAAATGAACGAAGCCATGAAAGAAATTGGCATGGACCAAGCATTTTCTGAAAGAAATGTTAACGAAGGATTTTCTGGTGGAGAAAAGAAGCGCCATGAAATCTTGCAACTTGAATTAATGAAACCAAAAATCGCGATCCTTGATGAAACAGATTCCGGATTAGACGTTGATGCTTTGAGAATTGTGTCAGAAGGAATCAATCGTACTGTTGCAAAAAATAACACTGGCGTTCTACTCATTACGCATTACACCAGAATTCTTCGCTACGTAAAACCAGACAAAGTAAGTGTTTTTGTCGACGGAAAAGTAGTAGCAACCGGTGGACAAGAATTAGCTGAAGAACTCGAAGCTAACGGATACGTTAAGTTCTCAAAAGCGACAGCTGGGGCATGACAACAACGGATTTGAAACACAAGTTGGATATTAAAAAAATCCAACTTGATTTTCCAATCCTGTCAAGAGAAGTTAGAAATAACAGGAAATTAATCTATTTAGATAGTGCTGCTACTTCTCAAAAACCTCAAGTTGTAATTGATGCTCAGAATAATTTCTATGAAACCATTAATTCAGGTGTTCATAGAGGTGCTTACTATTTAGCAGAATTAGCAACTGATGCTCACGAAAAAGCAAGAGAGATAATCTCAGGATTTATCAATATCAAGCCGGATCAATTGATTTTTACCAAGAATGCCACTGAATCATTGAACTTACTTTCGTATTCATTTCTTAATGCCACTATGAAAGCAAAAAACGGTATTGCTATGGATAAAAGATTAATACTTAATCCCGGTGATGAAATATTGGTGACTGAATTAGAGCACCACGCCAATTTAGTTCCTTGGCAGGAATTGTGTCTCAAAACTGGTGCAGTTTTACGTTGGATTCCAATTACGGATCAAGGAATACTTGATTACAGCAAGATAGGTTCATTGATTAGTAATAAAACAAAAGTTGTATCTGTTTCTCATATGAGTAATGTGCTTGGTTCCATAACTGACATCGAAACAGTAAGTAAAGCTGCTAAATCTGTGGGAGCTTTCTTTTTTATTGATGCTTGCCAATCAGTTCCTCACATGCCAGTTGATTTCAACAATCTTGGAGCCGATGCGATTGCTTGGTCTGGACATAAAATGCTTGGTCCATTAGGAATTGGTCTTCTTGGTGCCACTGAAGAACTTTTGTCAATCATGCCTCCATTTATAAGTGGTGGCTCAATGATTGAAACAGTTTCAATGGAAAAATCAACTTTTTCAAAAGCTCCAAGAAAATTTGAAGCCGGAACTCCACCTGCAGCAGAAGCTGTTGGGCTAGGTGCCGCTGTTGAGTATTTGCAAAATATTGGAATGGAAAATGTTCACAGTCACGAGCGTCATCTAACTAAATTGTTATTAGATGGCTTAAAACAAATTGATGGCGTAACAATTTATGGGCCAACCGATGACAGAGATCGCGGCAGCACAGTTTCATTTGCACTTGATGGATTGCATCCTCATGATGTTGGACAAGTTTTAGATGACATGGGAATTGCAGTTCGAGTTGGTAATCACTGTGCTCGACCAATTATGGACAAACTAAAAGTTCAATCAACCACACGTGCCAGCACTTATATTTATAACGATGATTCAGACATTAAAGCCTTAATTGATGGAATTGAAGAAGTCTTTAGATTCTTTGGTAGGAAATAATGCAGCTTTCAAACATGTACCAAGAAGTAATCCTTGATCACTACAAGTCACCGCGTGGCAAAGGTTTAAAAGAACCTTTCGGGGGAGAGGCTCATCATGTTAATCCAACTTGCGGAGATGAAATTACGGTAAGAGTTCAATTAAGTAAAGATGGCAAAACAATTGAAAAACTGTCTTATGACTCAACTGGTTGCTCCATCAGTCAAGCATCAGCAAGCATCATGTTTGAACAGGTTGATGGAAAAAAGATTGACGAATTTAACCAATCAAGTGATGAGTTTTTGGCAATGATGCAAAGTAAGGGAAATTTCGAACCAAATGAAGATCTTTTGGGAGATGGGGTTTCCATGATTGGGGTGGCGCAATATCCAGCCCGAATAAAGTGTGCCCTGCTTTCTTGGATGGCGGCAAAAGATGCAATTATTAGAGCAAATGGAGAAAAATAATGACAACTGATACAAAAGCATCATCTGAAAATGTTTATGAAGCATTACATGATGTGGTCGACCCTGAGTTAGGAATCAACGTAGTTGATTTAGGTTTAATTTATGGGGTTGAAGTAAAAGATGATGGATCAGCAGTTATTGATATGACTTTGACTTCTGCAGCTTGTCCTTTAACAGATGTAATTGAAGATCAAACTAAAGCTGCACTAAATGGAATTGTTAACGGATTCAGCATTAATTGGGTGTGGATGCCACCTTGGGGTCCAGATAAAATTACTGATGAAGGCCGACAAATGCTTCGCGCATTGGGATTCAACCTCTAAACACATTTCACCGCAAGACTAGACTCTGTAACAAATGAGTCAAATGCAAATGTGGGAAACCTATCGTTCTCTCACGCGTGATGGCAGTGTTAAAAAGCGTGGTATCAAAAATGGCACAGTAAATAGAGTTTTAGGTTATGCCAAACCCCTTAAAAAAGATATTTCATTTCTAATTTTTATTGTTGTAATCGATGCGTTTCTGGTTATTGCTCAGCCTTTGCTTTTCAAGCGAATAGTTGATGATGGCATTTCTGCAGGTAATAGAAGTGTTGTAATTTATACAGCGATAATGGTTGGCTTTCTAGCCATCTTTTCAGCTGGTTTAAGCATTGTGACCAGAATGTTTAGTTCTCGAATAGGTGAAGGATTAATTCTTACGCTACGAGGACAAGTGTTTAATCATGTACAGGCTCAACCAATAGCCTTTTTTACCAGAACTCAGACTGGTTCTTTAATTTCAAGAGTAAATGGCGATGTTATTGGAGCCCAGCAGGCTTTTACTTCAACACTTAGCGGAGTAATTTCTAATGGAATAAGTCTAGTAATTGTTCTGGGAACAATGTTAATTCTTTCCTGGGAAATCACACTCACATCATTAATTCTGTTACCAGTCTTTCTTATTCCGGCCAAATGGATGGGTAAAAAAGTCCAATCCTTGAGTCGAGAACAAATGGTATTAAATGCCGAGATGAGTCAGACAATGACTGAAAGATTTAACGTTTCTGGTGCTTTATTAGTGAAGTTATTTGGCGATCCAGCAGTTGAAGGAAGCAACTTCTATCGAAAGGCATCGCGAGTAAAAGATATTGGAATCAAAATTTCAATGACAAATACCGTGTTTTTTGTAGGACTTACAACAGTTGCAACTATTGCAACAGCCATTGTTTATGGTTTTGGTGGATCTCTGGTTATTTCAGAAGTTCTAACACTTGGAACATTACTTGCACTAACTGCATTGTTAGCAAGACTCTATGGTCCATTGACTGCTCTGTCTAATGTTCGAGTAGATGTTATGACGGCTTTAGTTTCTTTCGAGCGAGTTTTTGAAGTATTAGATTTAGAGCCTCTGGTCAAGGATTCGCAAAATCCTCAGAAATTACCAAGTGGTGCTCTTGATATTGAGTTCAAAAATGTTTCATTTACTTACCCAAGTAGAGGAGATGTTGGCCTTGAATCACTTGAACTTGCCAGTGATGGACGAGTTGACAATGAAGTAAACAATGTTGTTTTACAAGATGTTTCCTTTAAAGTCCCATCTGGAACGATGCTGGCTCTTGTTGGACCCAGTGGCAGTGGCAAAACAACAATCTCTCAATTGATTTCAAGACTTTATGATCCAAGTCAAGGAGAAATACGAATTGGCCAGATCAACATCAAGGACGTTGTTAGAGCAGATTTGCGTGACACAATTGGTGTTGTAACACAAGACTCTCATTTGTTTCATGATTCAATCAAAACTAATTTGAAGTATGCCAAAGAAGACGCTACCGATGATGAAATTTGGCGAGCTTTAGAAAGTGCGCAAATTGGCGATTTCGTAAAAAGTCTTCCAGATAAATTGGAGACAATCGTAGGAGATCGCGGCTATCGATTAAGCGGTGGAGAGAAACAAAGAATTGCAATAGCGCGAGTATTTTTAAAACAACCTCGAATAGTAATTCTAGATGAAGCAACTGCTCATTTGGATAATGAGAATGAAGCCGCAGTCCAGGAAGCTTTGTCAACTGTGTTGCAGGGAAGAACTTCTGTGGTCATTGCCCATAGGTTGTCAACGATCATAAATGCTGAACAAATCGCTGTCATTAAAGACGGGAAATTAGTTTCGATTGGGAAGCACTCAGAATTACTTAAGAATAACGAAGTGTATGCAGATCTATATAATCAAATAACAATCAAATAGAACTATTTATTTTCATTCTTTAATAGAACATACCAGCCAATTGGCAGCATGAGAGCAAATAATATCCATTGAATTGCGTAACTAAAGTGTGGACCATTTGATAATTCGGGAAGCGGGATTATTGCTACTTGATTATCCATGGGAGTCATGGAAGCTAGTTGTAGGTAACTTGTTGATAAAGGTTGCGAACTAAAATTGGTTGAATTTAAATGGTTTATTTGGTTAAGTGGAAGATCTTCTGGCTCGCTTCTAGTGTCTTTTAATGTCTGTACGTATCCAATAATTGTTACATCACCTTGTGGTGAAGACGGAATTTCCTGCTGAGAAGTCGACGATTCTGCTATTGGAATCCATCCTCGATTAACAAGAATTACTTGGTCATTGTCTAACTTAAGTGGTGTTATTACCCAGAAGCCAAGACTGCTTTCTAAATACTGTCTTCTTAAAAGTTTCGCATCCGAATCCATAAATTCACCCTTTAAGGAAACTTTCTGCCAATCCTTGAGCTCTGATACTTGGGATAGATCAGTTAGCTTTATCGGCTCTGAATTGAGCGCTGTTGTTGTGATTTCATTGTTTTGAATTCTTGTGTTGTAGCGATCAAATTGCCAATCTGACAAACGAATAAACAGATAAATCATTATGAGAAGGAAAGCTGTCAAAGCAATCCATCGAGGTTTCGTTAGATTTTTAAACATGATGATACAAACAGATTACCTTGATTAAGTTACTTATTGTTTCCAGTATCAATTTGCCTGGTTGGTGATTCTGGCGCTTTTGAGTTAAAAAAGAAATTCTCGCGACCCGCATTGGCAATCACAACAGCGATGTAGGGTAAAAAGATCGCCCCAAAAATCAAAACCCATCTCAAATTTCCTTGTGCGAATACAGCTCCTACAAAGCAAATGGTTCGCAAACTCATTGATATCAAATATCTTTTTTTGCGACCTGCTTGATCAAAACTTAAAGGGGTAGATGCCGAAGTAATGGCGTATACAGGTGGTTGTTCTTGATTTGTCATCTTGATTCCTTCGTCATAAACCCAACGCTACGCTAGAAATAAGAATTTGGCGATTTAGAGGCCCGTAAATCTGGGCTTCAAACCAATAATCAGGCATCTACGAGGTAAGTTACAAGGTATGTCAACATCTGGTGTTGTATTCGTCACAGGCGGAAATCGTGGCATTGGCTTGGCAATCGCCAAGAGATTTGCAAAAGATGGTTTCAAAGTAGCGGTTTCTTATCGTGAACAAAAACCTAAGGAAGATTTTTATTTAGTTAAAGCAGATGTCACGGATAGTAAGAGTATTGATGCAGCAATAGATGAAATTGAGAAAAACCTTGGTCCTCTAGAAGTCGTAGTGATAAATGCTGGAACCAACAAAGATTCTCTTGCAATGCGATTAGAAGATGACGATATGCAAAAAATTATTGACACAAATTTAATGGGATCTCTAAGAGTTGCTAGAAGAAGTGTTAAGTCAATGATCAAGAACAGAAAAGGTCGAATTATTTTTATTGGTTCTGTTGTTGGTTTATTGGGCTCTCCAGGACAAATGGTTTATGCAAGTACCAAAGCAGGTCTTATCGGGGCTGCGCGATCACTTGCTCGAGAAGTAGGAGTCAGGGGAGTAACTGTAAATGTTGTTGCGCCTGGCTATGTGGATACAGACATGACGCAAGATCTAGATCAGGCAAGAAAAGATATGATCACTACAAGCACTCCACTTGGCAGAACTGCAAGTGCTGATGAAGTTGCAGGTGTTGTGAGATTTCTGGCGTCAGAAGATGCCTCATACATAACAGGAGCAGTTATACCTGTTGATGGTGGATTAGGAATGGGACATTAATAAATGGGAATAATGCAGGGTAAAACAATTCTTGTAACAGGTGTACTTACAGATCATTCCATTGCATTTTCAGTTGCAAAAATAATTCAAGAAGAAGGTGGAACCGTAATTCTTAGTTCTTTTGGACGAGCCATGGGCGCTACAGAAAGAGCTAATGGACGATTACCTCAACCTGCCAAAATTTTGGAACTAGATGTCACAAATGAAGAACATTTAGCCAATCTTCCAGCTGAATTGAAAAAGATTTCTCCAACCATTGATGGAGTTGTTCACGCAATTGGTTTTGCACCACAATCTGCACTTGGTGGAAATTTCTTGAATACCGAGTGGCCAGATGTTGCCACCGCACTTCATGTTTCGGCTTACTCTTTTAAATCTTTATCAATGGCTTGCGTTGATTTAATGCCCAACGGAGGAAGTGTTGTCGGTCTTGATTTTGATGCCACAGTTTCATGGCCTCAATATGACTGGATGGGTGTTGCCAAAGCTGCTTTGGAATCAACTTCAAGATACTTAGCTAGACATTTAGGTCCTAAAAATATTCGTGTTAACTTAATAGCCGCAGGTCCACTCAATACTGTTGCTGCAAAACATATTCCTGGATTTGAAAAATTTGAAGAAGCTTGGGCTGCAAGATCACCTTTAGGTTGGAAGATCTCAGATCCAGTTCCTTCAGCTAAAGCAGTAGTTGCGTTGCTTTCAGATTGGTTTCCTGCAACATCTGGTGAGATCATTCATGTTGATGGCGGCTACCATTCCATGGGTGCTTAACTAGATTTTTCCAAAGCATAATTAACAACAGCAGACAAACCTTTTCTACAAGTTTGATTTAAATCTTGTATTGGGTTTGACCACATTGATTGTTTAGTAGCGCTAAATGAATTAATCTCATTTTCTAAAGCAAACTCTGTTATGGCAAGTACTCTTAAAAGTCTTCCTAAAAGAAATGTCACTCTCGTAGGTTGATCATCGGGATATGCCTGAACTGAAATATCGTGCTCAAGATCGATTAGAAAGTCATGGGCGTCTTGGTTTCCGTGCACCAAATCGAAAGCTTCTATCTCATCACTAGTTTCGTGGAGAAGATCTGAGAGTTGTTTATCCATGTCTTGCCAACTACTTGTTAGGGCAACTGGTTCTTTAAGTCTTTTTGTGGCAATCCAGTAATTTGCTTCCTCATGAATTCCTAATACTTCTCCACCTCTGGTTGTAATTACGTGTCCAAGTTCCAAAGCAACATCAACGAATTCATCACTGCCAATAATGAAATCCATATTTCCTGTTCTCGGGAAATGGCATCGAAGAGCAGTTGTTCCTGATTTTCTGCAGTTTGATAAAAAAATTGCTAAAGATTCTTGGTTTAGAACAGTAGAAACTGTTCTTGGTGCATCAGAAATACAATCAACGGCTCTTTCGAGGGTTTCTCTTCCTTGCATGAAAGCAGTACCCCAAATAGTCAAGGAGATGCTGGTGGGCACATTTTGAAACATTTGGGCTTTCATGATGCCTAACCTAATGGGTTTTCCAAGATTGTTCTTCTCGTATTCAGTAATTGTTGTCGGTCACAAACTGCAAGGCAGCCAGAAGTTGCCTAGAATAAAGTCAAAGGAGGTTGCATCATGAGCATGATGAATGAGACCGATGAACGTGGTTCTTGGTTGAATGATGAACAAATTGAATTCGTGCGTGATCGACTTCCAATTTTATACATTGATGCCATTCCTGTAAGAGTTGATGAATTAGGAAATGTTACACAAATTGGTTTACTACTTCGCGGTATGCCTGATGGAAGCATAAGTCGCGCGATGGTTTCAGGCCGAGTTCTTTATGGCGAAAGAGTTAGGGCAGCCTTAATAAGACATTTAGAAAAAGATCTTGGTGCAACAGCGCTACCACAGATTGCTCCTAGCCCAACTCCTTTCACAATTGTTGAGTATTTTCCTGACCCAAATGTTTCTGGTTTCCATGATCCAAGACAACATGCGGTTAGTCTTGCATTTGTTGTAGTAGTAAAAGGAGATTGTCGTCCGAGCCAAAATGCACTTGATTTAGCGTGGTTGAATCCAGATGAAGCACAAAGTAAAAAGGTTTTAGACGAGATGACAGGTGGTCAAGCAAAGCTTCTTAAACTAGCACTTGCTCACATGGGAGTAATCGAATAAATGAACAATAAAATTGCGAGTACAACATTAGGTTGGCTTCTAAGTGTCGGTGGAGTTGTAGGTTGGTTTTCTTCCTTTATCCTTACAGTAGACAAGATAAAAATTCTTGAAAATCCAAGTTATGTTTCAAGTTGTAATATAAATTCTGTTTTAGCTTGTGGAAATATCGTTACAACAGATCAAGCCTCTTTCTTTGGATTTCCAAACAGTTTGATTGGCGTAAGTAGTTTTCCAGTCCTGGTATTAATTGGAGTTTTATCTCTATCTGGTATTCAAGTATCTAAGTGGATGTTTCAAGTTATTGCCATAATCAGTGGTTTGGCAACATTATTTGTTTCTTGGCTTGCATTCCAAAGTATTTATGTAATTGAAATACTTTGTCCATATTGCATAGTCGTATGGGGTATGACAGTTCCAATTTTCTTCTTAACAACCAGAGATTTATTGAAAAAATCCAGAAATTCAACATTGAAGTCATTGTCTGTTTTAACCGGATTTTTAACTTTAGGTTGGTTTTTAGTTGTAGGATCTGCAATCTTTTTACAATTTGTAATCTGAGTGTCCGAAGGGGGACTTGAACCCCCATCCCCGTTAAGGGACTAGCACCTCAAGCTAGCGCGTCTACCTATTCCGCCATCCGGACTTACTAGATTCACACGATAACAATCGACACCTTAATCAAGTTCAAGCCCATCAGGTAGGCAAGATGGAATAACTATGAATTACACAGATGAACTTGAAAAGAGAGTAGTTCAATACTGTCAAGATTTAATAAGAATAGATACAACAAATTTTGGACGAAATGAAAGTAACGGTGAAGATAAGGCTGCTGAATATGTTGCAAAAATACTTAGTGGATTAAACATTGAAAACCAAATAGTTGGTCCTGATTCAAAAAGATCATCTGTTTTAGCAAGAATTGCAGGAACAGATTCTTCTTTGCCAGGAATTGTGTTGCACGGACATCTAGATGTTGTTCCAGTTGAAAAAGATAAATGGACCAAGCCGGCATTTGAAGCCTTGATAGAGCAGGATCAAATTTGGGGTCGAGGCGCCGTAGACATGAAGAATGGTAATGCCATGATTTTGGCAAGTCTTCATGAGTTAATTAATCAGGGTTGGAAACCTAAAAGAGATATTTCATTAGCTTTCTTCGCCGACGAAGAAGCAGGTGGCGCATTAGGTAGTCATTTCGTTACTAAGAATTATCCAGAATATTTTGAAAATGCCAGTGAAGCAGTTGGTGAAGTTGGTGGGTTTTCACACACCTTAAGTAATGGCGTAAGGCTCTATTTGATTGAAACTGCTCAAAAGGGAATTGCCTGGATGAAACTAACCTCTAAGGGCACAGCAGGCCATGGATCAATGGTTAATGATAATAATGCAATTTCAATTCTTGCCAAAGCAATCAACAACCTTGTTAATCACAAATTTCCAATCACGATTAAAGACTCAGTTCGCCAACTTTTAGAAGAAACTGCCACTGCCTACGGAACTAAATTTGATCAAAATGATCCTGAAAAAATTGTGGCAATGTTAGGAACATTGTCTAAATTAGTTTCAGCCACTCTTTCAGACACAGCAAATCCTACGATGTTAAAAGCTGGTTATAAAGTGAATGTGATTCCTGGCCAAGCAGAGGCATATGTTGATGGAAGATTTCTTCCAGGAAATGCCGATAATTTCATGTCTGAGATAAGAAAAATAGTGGGAGATGAAATTAGCGTTGAAGCTGAAACTTTTGATGTTGCTCTTGAGGCACCCTTTAAAGCTGACACCGTAGATCTGATGATTCAGTCGTTATCTGCAGAAGATCCTGGGGCAAAGGTTGTGCCATACATGTTATCTGGTGGAACTGATGCAAAAGCAATGTCAAAATTTGGAATTAAAGGTTACGGTTTTACACCACTACTGTTGCCAAATGATTTGGATTTCACAAGCCTATTTCATGGTCACGATGAAAGAATTCCAGTTTCATCATTAAAGTTTGGGGCAAGAACAATGTATCGATTTATTAAAGAGCTCTAAGTTCGTTCAACTTTCTGAATTCTTTTCTTAACCCACATTCTTTTTACTCCATTGGGATAAATTCGGGTACGAACCAATTCCCATCTTCCATACTCGGCTAATTCTGTTAGCAACTCTTTTGCTTCGCGCCTGGTAACTTTTTTAGGTAAGGGCACTTCTCTAATTTCCCAAGAACTATACAAGTTAATTACCCCGTTCCTTAGAAAGTTGAGCCCATCCTGACTCAGGATAGGAAGAATGCGGTGCAGAAACGTCGGAAAGAGCCTGAATTATTTCTTGTGGCAGAACCAGATTATCTGCACCTAACAAAACTCTTAGTTGAGCTAAATTCCTTGCTCCTAAGACAACTGCTGAAACCCCCGGACGATCTCGCACCCAGGCGATTGCGGTTTCAGTAGGTGTTCGACCAATTCCTTCAGCTGCTGTAACTAATGCATCCACTATTCGTGATTTTTCTTCCGTTAAGTGTTCCTGAATAAAACTTGCGAAGTGAGTTGAAGCTGCACGTGAATCTACTGGTGTTCCAAATCGATATTTTCCTGTTAAAACTCCACGGCCCAGGGGAGACCAAGCTAGAAATGATTTTTCTTGATCAACTAAAAGTGGCAAAATTTCTCTTTCCACACCTCGGGCCAGTAATGAATACTCATGCTGCGTTGATATGAAAGGAATACCCAGATACTTACATTGAGAAATAACAAGAGCAGTTTGCCAAGCAGAATAATTTGAAATTCCAAAGTATCTAAATTTTCCTTGCTGATAAAGATTATGAACGCCAGCAAGAGTTTCTTCTATAGAAGTTAATGGATCCCAGCCATGTAATTGCCAAAGGTCAACATAATCAACCCCAATACGATTAAGGGAAGAATTTAGTGCGCTTGTAATATGACCGGGACTTGCGTTATACATTCTTGGTAAATCAACCTTGACAGCTTTAGTTGCAATGAAAACAGAATCTCGATTTCCATGCTCAGCCACAATTTGGCCAACTAATTCCTCTGAGACTCCCTTGGCGTAAGAGTCAGCTGTGTCAATGAATGTTCCGCCTGCGTCAACGTAAGCCTTGTACTGAGATCTCGCCTCTGGTTCATCTGTGTCGCGTCCCCAAGTCATGGTCCCCAAAGCCAAAGTGGAAACTTCGTGTCCCGAGTTTGCAAGCATCGTCATTCGCATATTGTGAGGTTATTGCAATATTAAGTAGAAACAACTCATTCGCACGATTTTCTACAAAGTGTTAGGGGAAAAACTTGTCCTGGTGGCTTTCTGGGGTTATGGGAGTGGTGCAAGGGCTAACAGAGTTTCTGCCTATTTCCTCAAGTGCTCACTTAAGAATCTTGCCCGCTTTAGTGAACCAACCAGACCCAGGCGCATCTTTTACCGCAGTTATACAAATTGGAACTATTTTATCTGTTCTCATTTTCTTTTGGAAAGATTTAACGCTTATAAGCAGTGCCCTGATTAGGGGTCTATTTAACAAACAAAAACGCGACAAAGATTTCCGAATGGGTGTTTCAATTGCGATAGCAACTATTCCCATTGTTGTGGTTGGATATTTTGGTCAAGATTTCATTAAGAATGAAGCAAGAAGTTTATACTTAGTAGCTTATGTAATGCTGATTTTTTCTTTTGTTATGTATTTCGTGGATCGATTCTCAAAACAAGAAACTAAGGCAGAGAACTTAACTGGAACAAAGATCTTCTTTATTGGTATGGCTCAGGCCTTAGCCTTAATTCCTGGATTTAGTCGATCAGGTGTAACAATAACTGCGGCCCGATTATTTGGAGTAAATCGAGCTGAAGCTGCTAGATTTTCATTTTTGCTAAGTGTTCCAGCAATTGTGTTGTCGGGAGTTTATGAGGCTATAGGAATCTCAAATAGCAACCCATCAGGATGGGGGCAGACAATTTTTGCAACAGTTGTTTCCTTCATTGTTGGATATTTAAGCATCGCTTGGCTAATCAGATGGTTAGGAAATCACAGTTTAGGAGCCTTTGTGGTTTATCGAATTGCACTTTCATTGCTCATAATTGGATTACTAAATGGCGGTTTCATTTCCAACCTCTAGAATGATTTTGTGGCAACAATTTATCTAGTAAGACATGGTCGAACTCCAGCAAACGAAAAAGGCATTTTAGCTGGAAGAACCAAAGGAATTTTCTTAGATGATCTTGGGATATTACAAGCTCAAGAGGTGGCTAAGAAATTACAAGACATAGAGTTTAAAAAGATAATTGTAAGTCCAATGGAGCGCTGTCAGCAAACTGCGAAAATTATTTTGGCTGGCCTAAAGAAACCTGTTAAGCCCGTTATCGAAAATGGGATAAACGAATGTAATTATGGCGATTGGTCAAACAAAAAACTTTCCATTCTGAGAAAAAAACCACTTTGGAAAACTGTGCAAGAAAGACCCAGTTTGGTCCAGTTTCCCAATGGAGAAAGAATGGAAGAAATGCTTTTTCGTACAAAAAGCACAATTCTTGAAACAGCTTCCAAGCTTAAATCAACTGAAAATGTTTTAGTTGTATCGCATGGTGATCCTATTAGAACTTTCGTTGCAGATTGCTTAGGAATCCATCTTGATAACTTTCAAAGAATTACTATCGATCCTTGTTCCATCAGCGTCATCAAAATTGACGACAACTCAATACAGGTTGTAAGCATCAACAACCGAGTTAATGTTGAACAACCACAGAAGAAACGAAAGAAATTTGGTAGCGATCTAGGTGGGGGTGCAGGTTAAATGCGAAAAATTATCTCGCATCTAGAACCTGACAGATTTGTATCGGGGACTATAGGCCAACCTGGAGAACGCGTTTTCTTTATTCAAGTGAAAAGCGGTAATAACATAACAAGTGTGATTGTTGAAAAATCACAAGTTGCAATACTTGCCGAAAGAATTGATACTTTGTTGAATCAAATAATGCAGGAAAACGAAAATCATGCACAAGTTCCAGAAAAATTTGATGCTAACTTGCTTGATCTAGAACCACTAGAAGCTCCAATTACTGAAGAATTTCGGGTAGGTGTAATGAGTTTAGGTTGGAGTATTCCCAAAAAGAAATTGATAATCGAAGCTCATGCAGATACAAGTGACACAGTTCCAGAAATTGACAGCGAGGAAACCGAAGGACCAGATGTTCTGAGAGTTCACATTGATGCCAAGCAAGGAAGACTTTTTGCCGAACGAGGTCGACGTTTAGTTTCTGCAGGCAGACAGCCTTGTCCATTTTGTAATGAACCACTAGGTCAACGTGGTCACATTTGCGCACGAGCAAATGGTTATAAAAGATAAATAAATGGATTCAAAGGAAATACTGCAAAACGGTGAGATTGAAATAGAAGGTCTGATTCCAGATTCATCAAATGGTGCTTTGAAAGTCAAAACTGTTTGGAATGAACATGAAATTGACGCACTAATAAAACCCAATGTTTCTGTTAGGGCCCTTTGGGATTTTCCCGATAGAGATTTAAACAATCGTGAATACGCAACATTCTTATTTGACCGAGAATTAGGTCTGAATCTGGTTCCGGAAACTGCACTTAGAGATATCAAAGGAATTAGTCAATGCTTAGTCCAAGAGTGGATACATGAAGCAAAAAATGATCTAGTTATCGTTAAAAGTCCTGAAGAAATTCCTTCTAACTATAAAACAGTTTTACAAGGCTATGATGAGCTAAATAAACTCATCACTTTGGCGCACAAAAATACAGTCGAGATAAGAAACCTGTGTTTATTTGATCTGATAATTAACAATGCAGATCGAAAAGGTGGACATCTGCTCTTAGATGATTCAAATAAAATGTGGGCAATTGATCATGGAGTCACTTGGCATGAAGAATCCAAAATTAGAACAGTCCTATGGGGTTGGATTGGAGAAAAGCTAAACAAGTCAGATTTGGAATTTTTATCGAAAGCAGAGAAAGTATTAACCAAATGGTCTGCATCTGAATTCGAATATCTGAAAAAAGAAGAAATTGCTGCTGCTCTGACTAGAGTCAGATCTCTTTTAAATGGTGGAATCTTCCCACAGCCAGGAGATCAGTGGCCAGCGGTGCCTTGGCCTATTTTTTAATTCAATAAATCATCAATCGCGTATTGTAGGAACATGAAATCTTGGACTCTTGAATCACAAAGAATCAAGTCAGATTCTTATCCCAATTCAACACTTAAAATATATGACTCTAGGTCCAAGCAAGTTCAAAGTATTGACAGAGATAATAAGACATTTCAAATGTATGTTTGCGGAATTACTCCATATGATTCCGCGCATTTAGGGCACGCCTTTACTTATCTGTCCTTTGATTTAATAGTTCGAACATTGAACTTCATAGGAATATCAACAAACTATGTTCAAAATGTGACTGACATTGATGACCCTTTATTTGAAAGGGCACGAAAGTCTGATCAACCGTGGCAAGACATTGTCAACCAGCAATTAGATATCTACAGAAAAGATATGAGTGCGTTAAATATTTTGCCCCCAAATCACTTCGTGGGAGTTATGGAGAATATGGGGTTAATAACCAATCAAATTGGGCGAACCATAGATCAGAATTTGAGTTATAAAATTGGAAGCGAGTGGTATTTCGAAACAAAATCTGACAAGTCATCTGATTTGATTCGAGACATCAGTCAAAATAAATTAATTGAACTTGCAAAAGAAAGAGGTTGTGACACAGATCGAGAAGGTAAGAAGAATCAAATCGATCCAATTCTATGGAAAAGTTCCAAGGACGATGAACCGATTTGGAATGAAGAATTCGGTTCCGGTAGACCCGGCTGGCATATTCAATGTGTTTCTCTAGCTAAAGAGTTTGCAGAATTACCACTAGATATCCAAGGTGGGGGAAAGGATCTAATTTTTCCTCATCACGCAATGAGTGAAGAACAAACAAAGGCTCTAGGTTTAGGTGAATTGGCAAAAAATTATTGTCACGTTGGAATGGTTTCTTACCAGGGCAGCAAAATGAGTAAATCTAAAGGTAATCTCGTTTTTGTACATGAATTGATTAACCAAGGAGTATCTCCAATGGTTATCAGAACACTGTTAATGATTAACCAATGGAATCAAGATTGGGAATATGACTCTTCTGTTCTTAAGAAAGCTGATGATATTTACAAGAAAATTGTTCAAAATCTTAAAGGGAAGTATATTAGTCAAGAAGACCAAAATAGAGTTGTCAATTTGATGCTTGATAATCTAAATACTCCCAAAATTTTGGACTTCTTGATGGAGTTAAAACCCCAAGCACAGTCGGAAAATGATCTTTTAATAGATTTATTTTTAGATTCATTACTTGGTCTTAAACTGGAGAGTATTTCTAAATGATATCTGAGTCTAAGTCCTGGACAAGGATAGTCAAACACGGGAAAAGCAAAAGTTTTGATTTGCGAAAGATGTTTAGTAAAGATCCCCAGAGGGGCAAGAATTTCAGTCTTAAGATCGCAGATCTTAATTTTGACTACAGTAAATCACTAATTGATGATAAAACCATTAAGGATTTCTTATCACTGGCTAAAGAAATAAAGCTCGACAAGAAAATAAGTGATCTACTTAGTGGGGAATTGATAAACAACACCGAAAAACGTTCAGTTGGACATATCTGGTTAAGAAGCAAAGATTTAAGACCCTCAAAGATAGAGGGAGTAAGTGAAATTGACCGCGTTCAATCAAATTTCTTGGATTTTGCATCAGATGTTAGGTCGGGAAGGATTAAAGGACATTCCGGTAAGAATTTTTCAGATGTTGTCAATATTGGGATAGGGGGATCGGATTTAGGTCCAGCAATGCTTTACAAGGCATTACTTCACAAGCACGATGGAAAAGTAAATTGCCACTTTGTCTCAAATATTGATGAGCTTGAAATCTCGCAATTTTTAAAGAATCTAAATCCTGAATCAACACTTTTTGTTGTTACAAGTAAAACTTTCACTACGGCAGAGACATTAAAAAATGCTAACTTTGCCAAGAGGTGGCTAGTAAATTCTCAAGGCCAAGATGCAGTCAGGAATCATTTTGTTGCAATAAGTACTAGTGCAAATGCTTGTCGAGATTTTGGCGTTGATTCAAATAGAATCTTTCCATTTTGGGATTGGGTTGGTGGTCGATTCTCTGTTTTTAGTTCTGTAGGTATCTCACTAGCTCTAGGTTATGGCTCTGACTCTTTTAAAGATCTTCAAAAAGGCGCCTCTGAAATTGACTCGTATCTAAAAGCAAAGGACCTTAGTCAAAATGCAGCCTTTATTCACGCAATAATTAACATTTGGAATCTCAATATTTTGAAGCTTAATTCGTTAGCCGTTATTCCTTACACAAGTTCGTTGTCAAGATTTCCTGCATATTTGCAGCAATTGTGGATGGAAAGTAATGGAAAGTCTGTTACTAAAAGTGGTAAAAAGTCTAAACTAAAAACTAGTCCAGTGATATTTGGAGAACCAGGCACAAATTCCCAGCACTCCTTCTTCCAAATGCTTCATCAAGGAAATCAAGTAATTCCAGTAGATTTTGTTCTAGTTAAGGATGAACTAGGCCAAGATAAGGAATTTCAGGATTCATTGTTTGCCAATGCCCTGGCGCAAGCAGCAGTTTTAGCATTCGGCAAAAATAAAGATGAACTAAAAAGTGAAAAAACAGATAATGACTTAATCAGTCATAAAACTATGCCCGGAAATCGTCCCTCAAACATAATCACCCTACCTAACCTAGAAGAGAAATCATTAGGCCAACTAATTGGATTTTATGAATCAAGTGTGATTTTTCAAGGACTCCTGCTCAATATAAATTCGTTTGATCAGTGGGGAGTTGAGTTAGGTAAAAAAACTGCCTCAAACATACTTAAATCAATGTCTGATGC
Organism: Candidatus Nanopelagicales bacterium; assembly: GCA_036819575.1. Classification (GTDB taxonomy): domain Bacteria; phylum Actinomycetota; class Actinomycetes; order S36-B12; family UBA5976; genus ATZT02. The sequence continues at coordinate 19,920 of DAIRXT010000002.1, forward strand.
TACAAAACCTGATTATGACTCGTCAACTAATCAGCAAATCTTGAACTACAAAGAGAAAAACTAGTCCTTAGTTCTTCTTTTCAAGTATCTTTCGAATTCTCGAGCAATTGCCTCGCCGCTTGCCTCTGGCAAATCTGATGCATCGACATTCGATTCTAATCTTGTTACATATTCACTAATCTCTTCATCTTCAGCAGCAAGTTCATCGACGCCGTCTTGCCAGGCCCTTGATTCATCTACTAAATCATCTAAAGGAATTGAAATATCTAGTAAATCTTCTAACTTCGAGATCAAAGCCAAAGTACCTTTTGGATTTGGGGGCGATGAAACATAATGTGGAATTGCTGCCCAAAGCGAGATGCTGGCAATTTCGCGTTGTGTCGCCCCGTCTTGAATTACACCAATAATTCCTGTTGGACCTTCATATGCTGATGGTTCGAAATCTAATTGCTCGGTTAATTCCGTGGTAGCTGCAACAGTTGTTACAGGTACAGGTCTTGTGTGTGGAGCATCAGCAAGTAGTGCACCACAAGAGATAATCAAAGATGTTTCGTAATCATCAAAAATGTCTAAAAGTTCAGCAACATAAGAACGCCATTTCATATTAGGTTCAATTCCTTGAACCAATAAAACTGGATTTGGTGAACCAGGTGGGTCAGCCAGATAAATTCTGGTTGTTGGCCAATCAATAACTCGACTTCCTTCATCAGTTAATCGCACTCTAGGCCTTGCAACTTGGTAATCGTAATAATTATCAGGATCAATTGATCCAATTTCGGTGGCATCCCACACATCTATTAAGTGATCAATCACATTAGATGCTGTTTCCCCGGCATCATTCCAACCCAGAAATGCACAAATAGCCACAGGGTTCTTAGCTAATAAACCCTTGATGGTTTTAGTCTCTGAGTTCACATGCCTCCGTCAAGCATTATGCAAGAATCATTCTGGTATCCAAAGTAGTCTCTCAGGTAGCCAAACTTTCCCAGACATCCGGCATTTGCCAGATGGCATAAGTCCCAAATTGAGGAGCCTTATTCATGCGTGCGCTACTGATCGACATGGATGGGACTTTAGTTGAAACCGAAACTAGATGGTGGCAAGCCGAGATCGATGTTATGGAAAAACATGGTTCAACATGGGATGTGGATGACCAAAATCAAGCAATAGGTGGACCACTTCAAGCTGTTGCAGATTACATGGCAGCAAAAGCAAAATCTGACGCAAAACAAATGCATCAAGAAATTGTTGATGCAATGTATGAATCTTTCACAAAGAATCCACCAGAATTGCAACCTGGTTGGTTTGAAATTTTGACAGAGGCAAAAAAAGCGCATTTAAAAATAGCGTTAGTAACTGCGTCAAATAGATATCTGGCCGAGACATTATTAAAATCAAGTAAACTAGAACACTATTTTGATTTTGTTGTCACTTCAGATGATTTACCGCGAACTAAACCCCACCCTGATCCATACCTACACGCAGCTAAACACTTTGGTTTAGATGTTTTGGAATGCCTTGTCTTTGAGGACTCAAATACTGGTGTGACAAGTTCACTATCAGCTGGTATGCCAACAATTGCACTGCCAGATAGAGTTTTATTGGATGCTCGAAGAGGAATGAAAATATTTAACGGATTAAAAGGTGTAAATTTAGCGCTTCTGAAACAAACCCATCAAGAGCTTGTTAAAGAATGGCAAGAGATCTAATTAATTGTATTCAGGACAAATTGATTTAAAGTAGCAATAATCACATAGTCTAGAAACCTTTGTTGGCCACGTGTTATTTGCTTTAGAATCTTGGATTTGAGAGGCAATTGATTCTACTTTACTAAGAGTAATATCTATATCACTTTGATCTGGCTCATAAGTAAGAATCTGAGAATCTTTTAAGTAGATTAATCTCAACATTTTAGGAATCTGATTAGTCGCTTTGAAAATTACTAAAGCATAAAACTTTAGTTGAAACATTGCTTTTGAAGAGAAATTTTCATTCGGACTCTTACCTGTTTTATAGTCGTTAATCCTCAGCCAACCTTGTGGTGAAATATCGATTCGATCAACGTAACCTTTTATTTTCAAGGTTGGATTAAGGTCAAATTCAATTAATTCTTCTGTTGACTTAGGTTGTACTTTTGATGGATCTTCTAATCCAAAGTAGTTTGCAATCAAGGTTTTAGCCTCGTTGAAAAGTTGCTGCACCTTTTCTATAGGTGCAGTAGCAGCTTCTACTAATGGAAATTTTATGTTTTCATCTAGAGCACACACCAATTCAGGTTCTTCTTTTAATAATTCATTAAAGCATTCTTCAATTGTTAGCACTGCTTCTTCAAAAGATCTGTTTTGAGGTTGGTTAGCAAACATTTTCTCTAACACCAAATGAACTAATGAGCCTCTTAATGCGTCAATCCCAGGTCTTTCAACTATTTTGTCGATTGCTCTGTATTTATATAGAGCAGGACATTGCTGATAGTCGGAGATGCGGGAGGGTGAAAGTTGGAGCATTTCAATTTCTGACATGAGTCAACCATAGGCTCAAACCCTGACAAAATCTGCAACTTCGTAGACTTTTGCTCATATGAAACTTTCTCTTGGTTCCTTAGTTACCATTACTGATCAAAAAGGTAGATCTCACACAGTTTTACTAGAAGAAGGAAAGCAGTTTTTTACCAACCACGGATCCATTAATCATGATGAAATCATCAAATCTGGTGAAGGTGGCGTAGTTTCAAGTTCAAGTGGGATGCTCTACACAATTTTTAGTCCTGCACTCCAAGATTTTGTTGTAGGCATGCCCAGAGGTGCCGCGGTAATTTATCCAAAAGATGCAGCACAAATAGTTGAACTAGGAGATATGAAACCTGGTTCCAAAGTTTTGGAAGCTGGCGTTGGTTCGGGATCTTTAACACTTCACATTTTAAGAACTATCGGCGAAAGCGGATCACTTACCTCTTGTGAGATTAGAGAGGAGTTTCTCAAAGTAGCAAGTAAAAACGTAGAGAAATATTTAGGTTATATTCCCCAAAATTGGAATCTTAAATTGACCGACATTGCAGAGTTTTCCTCTGATGAAAAATTTGATTGCATAGTTTTAGATTTACTAAATCCTTGGGACATGATCGATGTCGTATATAAGCATCTACGAGCTGGTGGACATTTTGTTGCTTACCTAGCCACCACAACGCAAATGTCTCGCTTAGTTGAAGCGTTAAAAGAAACAAATAACTGGACTGATGCCATTGCATCGGAAACCCTTTATCGAGAATGGCATTTGCAAGGCTTGTCTGTAAGACCAAAGCATCGTATGAGTGGTCATACAGGATTTCTGGTCCATAGTCGAAGAATGGCTGATGGCGTTAGTGTTCCACCTCGACGACAAAAGCCTGCTAAAGGCGCTTATGGTGCTGATTACATAGCCAAACAGAGTCAAGAAGCAGAAGACGATATTTAAAGATAGAATTGACTTCTAGATTATTGGAGGATTCAAATGTCGCAAGATTTGACATCCAATCAATCTATTTCTGAAGTAAATAAAAGTCTTGACGATCTAAAGTCAAAAAATATCGAATTGGTAAATCTCTTATCCGATGCAAGATTGCAACTATTAGCGCTTAAAGAGCAGGTAGAACAACTTGGTCAACCACCATCAGGATTTGGAATATTTCTTGATCTAAATCAAGAAGATGCCGACATTCTCATCAACGGTAAAAAAATGAGAGTAATAATCTCACCTGACATTGATAAAAATCTGTTAACTCCTGGTAGAGAAGTAATTCTAAATGAAGCTCTAAACATTATTTCTGTACAAGGATTTGAAAAAGCAGGAGAAATTGTTACCTTGAAAAGCCTGCTTGAAGACAAAGATCGTGCTGTCGTGATTGGTAGAGCAGATGAGGAAAGAGTCGTAAGAATTGCTGATTCGCTGGTTGGAATCGAAATTAAAGCCGGTGACTCATTAGTTCTAGATACAAAAAGTGGTTTCATATATGAAAAGATTCCGAAGAGTGACGTTGAAGAATTAGTTCTCGAAGAAGTTCCAGATGTGAAGTATGAAGATATTGGTGGTTTAGGTAAACAAATCGAGCAAATAAGAGATGCGGTAGAACTACCATTTCTTCAAAAAGATTTATACAAGGAATACCAACTTAAAGCGCCCAAAGGAATCTTGCTTTATGGTCCTCCTGGATGCGGTAAAACTCTAATCGCTAAAGCAGTAGCTAATTCTTTAGCAAAAAAAGTTTCTGAAAAGACTGGAAACGATACCGGTAAATCATATTTCTTAAATATTAAAGGTCCCGAACTATTAAATAAATATGTTGGCGAAACAGAAAGACACATCAGACTAATTTTCCAAAGGGCACGAGACAAAGCTAGTGAAGGTATGCCAGTCATTGTTTTCTTTGACGAGATGGATTCTTTGTTCAAAACCCGTGGAAGTGGTGTTTCAAGTGATGTTGAAAACACAATTGTTCCTCAATTATTAAGTGAGATCGATGGTGTCGAAGGACTAGAAAACGTAATTGTGATTGGCGCATCTAATCGTGAAGACATGATCGATCCTGCAATTCTTCGACCAGGCCGCCTTGATGTAAAAATTAAAATTGAAAGACCAGATGCACAAGGTGCTTCAGAAATACTTTCCAAGTATTTAACTCCTGATCTTCCCCTGAATCAAGATGATCTTGATCAACACAAAGGTGATCGTCAAGCAACAGTTAACTCGATGATTCAAAGAGCTGTTGAAAGAATGTTTAACGATTCAGATGAGAACAGATTCATTGAAGTAACTTATGCAAATGGCGATAAGGAAGTTCTCTACTTCAAGGATTTCTCAAGTGGTGCGATGCTAGAAAACATCGTTTCACGGGCCAAGAAAACAGCGATAAAAGAATTCTTACAAAATCAGAAAAAAGGAATTAGAGTGGAGCATTTGCTCTTGGCATGTTTAGAGGAATTTAGAGAGAATGAAGATTTGCCTAATTCAACTAACCCAGATGATTGGGCCAGAATCTCAGGCAAAAAGGGTGAACGAATTGTATTTTTAAGAACTTTGATTCAAAGTAAACAAGGAGCTGAACCAGGTCGTTCTATTAAAACCCTAGGTTCAAATGGCCAAATTAAATAAAGATTGCTCATAAATTGTCAATCAAAAGAGTAATGGGCATTGAAAATGAATATGGGATTACCAGTGCAAAAAACACTGATCCTGTCACCTTGTCTAATCGAATAGTTCTTGCATACGCCAAACATAAGTATCCAAATATAAATATTCGGTGGGATTATGATGTTGAAAATCCTTTACGAGATGCTCGAGGTTTTGACTTATCCAGAAGTGATGCAGATTTCTCTCTTTTAACAGACGAAGACCAAAGTATTCCCAACATTGTTTTGCCAAACGGTGCAAGATTTTATGTTGACCACGCTCATCCAGAGTATTCATCTCCTGAAGTTCTAACTCCGACAGAAGTTGTGAAATGGGATTTAGCAGGCGAGAGAGTTATGCAAATTGCCGTCTCGCTAGATTCTCAAATTTATCCTCAAGACCCAATTCGGATATTTAAAAATAATGTTGACAATAAGGGTGCAAGTTATGGAACCCATGAAAATTACATGACAAAGAGGTCAATTGATTTTAAAGACCTTGTAAACGGTTTAACGCCTCACTTTGTGACTCGGCAAATTTATTGTGGTGCCGGAAGGATTGGTATAAATCAAGATTCTTCAAAGAAAGGTTTTCAAATATCACAAAGAGCTGATTATATTGAAGCCCACGTTGGTTTAGAAACCACATTAAGACGACCAATAATCAACACTAGAGACGAGCCTCATTGCGACTCAAAAATAAATAGAAGATTGCACGTCATAATTGGTGATGCCAACATGAGTGATTTTGCAACTATTCTTAAATTTGGCTCTACATCTCTAATTTTAAGCATGATTGAAAATGACTTCGCTGACTTTAATGAGGTTGAGATTGAACGTCCAGTTGAAGTAATTAAGGAAGTCTCACAAGATTTAGATCTTGAAAAGATCTATTCTCTAACAAACGGTAAAAAGATATCAGCCTTAGATATACAGTGGTGGTATTTAGAAAAGGCTAATCAATATGTCAAATCAATTGGCATTGATTCTGAGTCAAAGTTAGTACTTGAGTTCTGGGAAGAGGCACTAACAGGTCTTGCCAATGATAAACATAAATTATCAGATCGAATTGATTGGATCGCTAAACAAAATTTGATCACAACCTACATTGACGACAAAGGACTCAGTATCGATGATCCGATCGTCGAAGCAATAGATATTAAGTACAGCGAGATTACTGCAGCAAATGGCATCGCACAAATATTGAGAAGTAACAATCGACTCAAAAGATATCTAACGAACGAGCAAATTGAAGATGCAATTGATGAGCCACCAGCCTCAACTAGAGCTTGGTTTCGTGGCAAAGTTTTATCTAAATTCCCTGATTCAGTATCAGCAGCCTCCTGGGATAGCGTCATTTTAGATCTTGACAAAAATGAGCCCTTGCTAAGAATCTCCACAACAGATCCACTGCGTGGAACGAAGGAATTAGCCGAAGAGATACTAGAAAGTTCAAATAATGTCCAAGAGTTGGCCAATTTAATTAGAAAAAATCCACATGTTAACTAAACTAAAGAGTATTGAGAGGAAATAATGAGCGAGCAAGTTCATAGACCAAAGTCCGGAAATCAGAACAATTTCGATGATGTCGAAGTTGCTTTTAGTAAACCCCAAACCACAGATATTGATTCTGTTTTGGATGAGATCGATGCAGTTTTAGAGAAAAACGCTGAAGAATTTGTAAAGGGATTCATTCAAAAAGGCGGACAGTAATTGAGAAGATTTTTAGGACAAAAATGATCACCCGAAGAATTATGGGTATTGAAACAGAATACGGTGTGACATGTGTTGTGGATGGTCAAAGGCGATTATCACCAGATGAGGTTGCAAGGTATCTATTTAGAAGAGTAGTTGCTTGGGGAAGATCTTCAAACGTATTTCTTCCTAATGGTGGCCGTCTTTATCTTGACGTTGGCTCCCACCCAGAATATGCAACCGCTGAATGTGACAACTTGATGGATTTAATTCTTCAAGATCAAGCAGGAGATCGAATAGTTGAAGAGCTTGTTATAGAAGCTGAAAATAGATTGAACTCCGAAGGTGTCAAGGGTGAGATTCATCTATTTAAAAACAATATTGACTCAGTTGGAAACAGTTACGGTTGTCATGAAAATTTCTCGATAAGTAGGAAGCACAGTTTTGAATCAGTAGTCGAATCTATGATCCCATTTCTAATCACTAGACAAATTTTTTGTGGCTCAGGCAAATGGGTAGGAAGTGGTAAGACCAATTCATTCCACATAAGTCAACGCGCCGAACACATGTGGGAGTCGATTTCAAGTGCCACTACGCGCTCAAGGCCGATTATTAATTCTCGAGATGAGCCACACGCAGATCCCGAAGAATACAGACGTTTACACGTAATTGTTGGTGACTCAAATATGAGTGAGACTACAACTTTGTTAAAAGTTGCAACGACAGAACTGTTTCTAAGAGTTGCAGAGTCTGGAAAGATTAATGATCGTTTTACGATTGAAAATCCAATAAGGTCTATTAGAGACATTTCTAGCGATAGAACATTCAAAAAGAAGATTAGATTAGCTTCTGGCCGGGAAGTAACAGCCCTACAACTTCAAAACGAAATGTATGAATGCGTAATGGATTTAGAAGGCCTTGAAGAATTGCTCAACCAACCCCTATATCGCTACGCCTTGGATCTTTGGAGAAGAACGCTGGATGCACTAGAGCAAGATGACTTTAAAGGTGTTGATAAGGAAATTGATTGGATGATTAAAGAGAAATTCTTGCATCAGTACCAGAGCAAAAACCAGTTAAGCAATGGAGATACAAAAATGTCTCTCTTAGATATTTCTTATCACAATATAAGAAAAGATAGGGGATTGTTCTACATACTTGAGAAATCTGGTTTAGCTAAAACACTGGTTAAGCCTTTGGAGGTTACAAATTCAACACAATATCCTCCCAAAACTACAAGAGCAGCACTTCGTGGAAGATTTATTCAAGTCGCGCAAGAAAAAAGACGTGACTTCACCGTTGATTGGGTGAACATGAAAATTAACGACCAACATCAGAAATCAGTTGCCTGTAAAGACCCATTTTTGGCCGTAGATGAACGAGTAGAGAAATTAATCGAGGCGTTGTAAGTGACAGTTGCAAAATCCGAAAGAATTCTTAATCTTTTTTTCGTCCTACTCAATTCCAAAAAACCAATCGCGCGTCGAGACATAAGGCAAAAAGTCAGTGGATATGAAGTGTGTGAGTCAGATACCGCCTTCGAAAGGATGTTTGAGCGAGACAAGGACGAATTGCGCTCAATTGGTTTAGTTATTCAAACTTTACCTATGGATTCACTTTTTGAAGATGAACTGGGATACCAGATTGATTCAAACGTTTTTTTGACCAAAGAAATTAAATGGGATGCTAAAGATAGATCAATATTGAGCTTAGCCTCAACTATTTGGAGAAAATCTGAGTTCGAAAGTTTAGCAAAGTCTGCTGCTATAAAAACTGGAAGTAAATTCACCTCAAGTAAAGGCAATGGGGTCGAAGAAAATTACTCTAAGAATCTTGATAACTACAGGACAATTCTGAAGTCAATGCAAGATAAAAACCTATTAGAGTTCAACTATTTGTCGCTAGCAGACAAAACTCCTACAAAACGAAGTGTTATTGCCAAGAGACTCTTTAGAAAATCTAGTCAGTGGTACATGGAAGCAGTGGACATTAAAACTGTAGGAGTCAAAAATTATCAAATTAATAGAATTTTTGGACAGATCAATGTTAAACCAGCTAGTGATTTGGAAGTCAATTTATTGAAAAGAACCTCAGAAACTAATAATGAAGTTTCCTCAGTCACTATCAAAATTAACCAAAATGCTTTCCTAGTCACACACATTACTGGAGGAAAAGCAATTGATGAAAACCAAATTAGATTTGAATACTATGACCAAACTGCATTTGTTAACTACATTCTTGGCTTAAGTTCAATAATCGTTGATTTTGATGACCCCGGGCTGAAGAAAAGGTATCAAAAAGAATTAGAGCAGTTTGTAAAGGTTTTACATGATTAATAAGAATGACAAAATTGGAAGAATTCTTTTACAGCTTCAATGGTTGATTCAAAACAGAAATGTCTCAATGGAGACATTTTGTGCAGAATTTGATCTAACGCGAGATGAGGCCATAAAAAATCTGTCGTTATTAACCTATGTTGGACCAGGAAAATACGGTGGGGAACTTGTTGATATTCAGTATGGCGATGACGAGATTAGAGTAATTGATTCCCAAGGCTTCGATCGACCACTTAGGTTGAACAATTTTGAAGTAATTCTCTTACTTTTAGGATTAAAGCAACTAATTGAGGCATCTGATGATGCAAAAGATCTAAAAGACGTTGAGAAAAGACTACTCAGTCTAATCACTGAAGAAGACTCAAATAATGACCGTGATGTGTACGTTGCCAATAATCGAAAATTACTTGAAGAGGCTATCAAAAGAGGACAAAAAGTTAAGTTTGATTACACAAATGCAAATTTAGGCTCAAGCAAAGACAGGACGGTAAGTCCTTTAAGGATTTACACCGAACAAAACATTGACTATCTTGATGCAGTTACAAATGAACAAGACTACACCAAAAGTTTTAGATTAGAACGAATTCAGAATATTAGATTATTGGATATACCCAATAGCATGGAAAATGTCAAAACGAAACAGAGTATCAAGAAAAGTATTAAAATCATAACTAAAGCTTGGAATTACATACGAATTTTCGACTTAGGAGTCAATTACGAAATTAAGAAAGACCAGATGATTTTGGATTTTGATTATTATGATGAAGACTTCATTTTGGATACGATTCTGCGACTGGGTCCAGATGTTGAGATTCACTCATCAAATGAAATCAAGGCCCATCTGCTCTCCTTGTTGAAGAAAAGGATTGCACTAGTTAAATGAAAATTGCTCTAGTTATAAACCCTGGAAGTGGAAGAAAGTTTCATGCCGATCAAATAACTGAGATTAAGTCAAAGGTATTGATGAATCATGACCTGACTGAATTTATCGCGGAAGTTGATTCTGAACTAGATGTTGTCGGAAATTCAATTAAGGACGGATACGACTTGGTAGTTGTGTGTGGCGGTGATGGGACCGTCTCTCGCATTGCTAACTGTTTGATCAATAAAACAACACCATTGCTCGTGATTCCCATAGGTTCGGGAAACGATTTCGCAAACCACTTTGGGATGCAAAGTGATGTTGAATCAATAAAACGTGCCATCAGTAATTTCAAGACTAAGACCATCAACACAATACAAATAGGTAGAGAATCAAGGAATTGCTTAACAATTGTTTGTTTTGCATTTGAGGCAAAGGTCAATCGTGTTGCTTCAAGACTTCCCAGATTTATTGGCTCGGCAAAATATACAATTGCGACTTTTATCGCTTTGCTTGGAAAGTCATATGAAAAACTAAAAATAGATAGCGATGCAGTCTCAGAAACAAATTCATATTCACTTGGAATTATTGCCAACACACCCAGCTTCGGGGGAGGAATGAAAGTAAGCAATAAAGCTGACGCGACGGGGGATAATCTCTATCTGATCCTTGTAAATCGAGTCAACAAGATTAAACTCATTTATTTGTTCTTGTTACTCCTAGCCGGAAAGCATTATGACAGAGCCGAATTCAGACAATATGCAGCAAAAAACATCAAAATTGAATCAGTAGAATCAGAAGTTCGAGCTCAAGCTGACGGAGATTCCTTGCCTTCTGGAGATTTTGAAGCAAAACTGAACAGGAACTCATTAACCATTCTCGAGACGAATTAATGACAAATTATGCACAAAAGTTAAGTAGGTATAAAGATCTTGACTCCTACGAGAGAGAAGTAATAAGCGATTACTTAAGTTCAATCCCTTTCGAAATCGATGTCTTTCAACAAACAGCAATTCAATCATTCATCAAAGGTAATTCTGTACTAGTGGCTGCACCAACTGGTTCAGGTAAAACCATTGTTGGTGAATTTGCTCTTTTTGCTACAACGAGAGCTAAGCAACGATGTTTTTACACAACTCCTATCAAGGCTCTATCTAATCAAAAATTCTTGGAGTTAGTTCAAAGGTTTGGTTCCGATCGAGTTGGACTATTGACTGGGGATAACTCAATAAATGGTGATGCTGAGATTGTGGTTATGACCACTGAAGTTCTTAGAAACATGATTTATCAAAACCCTGACAAACTTAATGAGCTTGGTGTTGTCGTTATGGACGAAGTACATTTCTTGGCTGATAAAGAGCGAGGAGTGGTATGGGAAGAGATTCTGATTTTGTTAAATCAGTCTGTCAAGATTGTGGCCTTATCAGCAACCGTAAGTAACGTTGAAGATTTCGGTGACTGGCTAAAGCAAGTACGGGGAAGTTGCACTTTTGTTATAGAAGAGAAGAGACCAGTTCCCTTATCTCAAGTCATTGCTACCTCCAGGGAATTAATTCCTTTAATATCTATTGAAGATCCCACGAGGCTTAATGCAAAGGTTTCAAATCTTTATAAAAGAAACTTTACTAAATCGCATAGCAAATCAGAGATACCAAATAAATCCGAAATTGTAGATTTACTCCAGAAATACCGTTTACTCCCGGCAATCTATTTTATTTTCAGTAGGAAAGGTTGTGAACAGTCAGTTCAGATTTTGCAACAAAGTAACACAAGATTAACCTCTGCCGAGGAAAAGATAGAAATCGAATCCATTATTAGAAATAGATTTGACGATATCGCTGCAAGTGATTGGGCAACGCTCAAAATAGACGACTGGATTGATTGCGCTTTGAGAGGATTTGGATCACATCATGCAGGGCTTATTCCGCAGCTAAAAGAAGTTACTGAGTTACTTTTTCAAAAAGGATTAATGAAAGTAGTTTTCTCAACCGAAACATTGGCAGTAGGTGTAAATATGCCAGCGAAGTCTGTTGTTCTGGAGCGAATGGACAAATGGAACGGAGACACCCATGAATACTTAACCCCTGCAGAATTCACACAACTCACAGGAAGAGCTGGACGAAGAGGAATTGATACTTCAGGCACTGCCGTAATTGCTTTTCATCCAGATTCAGAGCCAAGATTTCTCTTGAATTTGGTTTCATCCAGAACATTTGAACTAGCATCAACATTTACACCTAGATACAACATGTTGTTAAATTTGCTAGAACACAGAAGTGTCACAGCAACAAAGGTTTTGCTTAATAAATCATTTGCTCAATTTTCGCATGAGAAGTCGAACTCAAAAGTAAGATCTCGGATAGTCGAAGAGAAAAAAGCACTGGATGGATATACCCAAAATCTCAAGTGTGACAAAGGAAATTTTGAGTCCTATTACGAATTAGTCAAACAAATAACTGCTCTTGAACGAGAGTCAAAATCGTCAAAGAGAGATCAATCACGTAAAAGTAGGTCTGATTTATCCTCGAATTTAGATGCAGGAAGCGTGATTCGCGTGAAATCCTCTGGTAAATATCAAACTGGCCTGATAACAAAGATACTTAGGGAAAGAAAAGGTCAGGAAAGTTACTGGATAGTTTTGGAGAACGGAGATGGCAGAAAGTTTCATCTAAATGAGATTGATCCTGTCGCAGGGGTTATCTCAGAGCTGGTAATTAATCGAAGTACTGATTTTTCAAAACGTGAAGCAAGAAAGCAAATAGCCAAGGTTTTGTCATCCTTTTCCTATCAAAAGCCATCTAAGACGCGATCTGAAGCAGAAAACAATCTCTCAATAGAGCAACTGCGAGCGGCTATTAGGAAGCATCCTTGCCATGGATGTGGAGATTTATATGAACATCTCAGATGGGCAGAAAGAAGAGAAAAGTTAAGAAAATCAATTGAAATTCTAGAATTAGATTTCAATAACTCGATGATGAGTTTGAGTAATAAATGTGATGAAGTTTTAAAGCTACTCAAGGAATTGTCTTATATAGAAGTAGAACAAGATAAAGTCAAGTTGCACAAAGAAGCATTAGTTCTAAAAGAAATTCATTCTGATCAAGATTTACTGACTGCTGAATGCGTTTCCAAGGGTTTACTACAAGATCTTTCAATTGAGGAATTACCTGCAGTTTTGAGCAGTTTTATTTATCAACCCCGTAGAGACGAATACGAGATTCCAGGGAATTTGAGTCAAAAAATTAGAGAAAGAGCTAAATCAATAACAGCACTTGCTAATGAACTCATAAACCTAGAAATGAAATATCGGATTGAATATGTTCGACCACCACATTTTGGAATAGCAGAGCAGGTTCGTAGATGGGCTCAAGGTGAGAGCTTGCAAAAAGTACTTAAGAACTCAGATTTAGCGCCAGGTGATTTCGTAAGAGTCGCAAAGCAAGTAACTGATCTTTTGAGACAAATTGCCAAACTAAAGATTGATCCCTTGTCAAAAATTGCTAGAGATGCTGTATCCCGCATCAACAGGGGAGTGGTGGCATATGAGCCTACTGTTTTTGAAGATCAAGAAACCGATTTGGAAAGTTTAAAGAACTCATCTATCTGATTTCCTATTTTAAGATTTTCGTATTTCTCGCGTACCTGTTCAAGAGAAAGTGAATGTCTTTCTTCAGAGATCTTCAGATCTAAATCATTCTTTAGTGTCACAACTTTTATTGCACGCTTGATGTAATCTTGAAATTCTAAGATACTTATTTTAGTCTTGGCAGAAATGTTGGGATTGTCTGATTTTGCAGCATTAATGATTCCCTCTAGAGATTCAAAATCATTGATTAACTTGGAAGCTGTCTTTTCTCCAATTCCTTTTACTCCCGGTAGTCCGTCAGATGCGTCGCCTTTTAGTACTGAGAAAGCAATATATTGATCTGCTCTAACTCCGTATTTACTTCTAACTTCACTTTCTGCGAAAAGTACTCCACCGTCTTTACCCAACATATGGACACCATTGCCTTTTTTATCATCAATAAGTTGCAACAAATCTCTATCTCCTGTAATAACCACCACGTTCTTATATAGATTGCATAAAGTCGCAAGAACATCATCTGCTTCCGCAATTTTGTGCCCAAGAACTTTCATGCCCATATCATTGAGAATCTCAGGAAGAATTTCAAGTTGAAAATCCAAATCGTCTGGTACTAATTCTTGATCGTCTTCTTCCACTCGGTGTAATTTATATTGAGGTAACAAATCCACTCGCCATTCTGGACGCCAATTTTCGTCAATTGCGTGAACAACATTTTTAGTGCCGTACATTTTTACAAATCGATTCATAGCGTCAAGGTAACCCTTAATTGCATTCACCGGTCGACCGTCAACACTTTTAATGGAATCAGGAAGTCCATAGAAAGATCGATAGGCAAGTGAAGACAAATCGATGGCAATATATTCAAATTTATTCGGCAAAGATTTAGTCTCCTGATTCAAGTAATTTCATTCAGGATACGTTATAGACGTGAATCTAAAGCAGGAGTATCTAGAACGACTCCAAAATACCCGTTCAAAAATGGCACGAGAAAATATTGATTTACTTCTTGTCACCCCCGGACCTAATTTAAGGTATTTATCGGGTTATAAAGCCAAGAATTTGGAAAGACTTACTTGCTTAACAATTGATTCGAATCAAAACTTGAAAATGATTGTTCCAAGTCTTGAGAAGCTCTCAGCCGAAAAAGCTGGCGTGCAAGA
>DAIRXT010000003.1:0-31293 GCA_036819575.1 Candidatus Nanopelagicales bacterium
CTAGTCCTGCAAGACCACCAAAGTCTGCAAGAGAAGTTGCTGTACTGCTATCGGCTGCTTGTACTGGAGCCATCATCATTGATGCAACTAGTGCAGATGCGATGCCAGAAACAAGAAGACCTGAGCGAGCCCTAATTCGCACAGTTAACCTCCATATTGTTGGGTAGTTTTACCCTGAGGTAAGAATGCCACTTTTTATCCCAAATTTCTATGGACTCTCATATTTATTTTCTTAGAACTCCCCCACAATTTCACAGATAAGTAGTTTTGGAACACTTTCCAATTGACACAAGTAACAACAGCCCCAAGGGAAAACCCTGGGGCTGTTGAGGTGTTTCTAGTTCTTTAGAACAAGGTAGTGGTGCTCAAAACCAAACCTACGGTTTCGCCGTGTTTGGCGAAAATGTAGAAGAAGGCAAGGGCTGCACCAGCTAATGCAATGTCTTTGTTGAACGCAATCATTTCGTTCATCTTTGCCATTGCATCTGTTTCTTTCCAGTATGGATGCATTAAGAATGCAGTTGGTACTAGGAATAAGAAAATTAATAATGCGCCAAGGTCTGCATAAAAACCAAGTGCGATATAGGCAGCGCCTAACAAAATCATCAAACCGCTAATGATTGTTGCTGCTTTTGCAGCAGGTACACCTTTAGAAGATGCATAACCTGCCATTGCTGCTGTTTGGCGAAGGTGACCAATTCCTGAACCGATAAACAACAAAGCAAAAAACAAACGACCAACTAATAATAATACTTCCATTTTGTTCCTAACACTTTTTTGTAGCTTTGATAATCAATTTGACCATCTGGATAAGGATAAACCCGTTAATCTCACTTAGTAGTTAAGTAAGAACATATGTCTTGAAAAACAAGAATCCCCCAGGAACAGAATTTCTTCTGTTCGTGGGGGATTCTTTGCGAATGCTTTGCTATTACTTGATTGTTACTTTTCCGCCTGCAGACTCTAATAATTCTTTAGCCTTAGTTGCAGCTTCTTTGTTAACTTTTTCAAGTACTGGCTTTGGTGCACCTTCAACTAGATCTTTTGCTTCTTTTAGACCTAGGTTGGTAAGGGTGCGAACTTCTTTAATAACTTGGATCTTCTTGTCTCCGCCGTCTTCCAAGATGACATCAAATTCATCTTGATCAGCAGAACCTGAATCTCCACCTGCGCCACCAGCAGCTGGTGCTGCTGCAACTGCAACTGGAGCTGCAGCTGTTACGCCAAATGTTTCTTCAAACAATTTAACGAAGTCTGCAAGTTCAATCAAAGTCATTTCTTTGAATGCACTTAATAGATCATCTGTTGCGATTTTTGCCATTTTTCTTTTCCTTTTCCTTTATTTAGTTCTCTTGAGATTTCTGGGACTGCAATGCACCTAAAGCTCTTGCGGTTTTAGCTAATGGAGCAGCTAACAAGTACACGGCTTGTGAAAGCGATGCATTCATTGCTCCAGCTAATTTGGCAAGGATTACTTCACGTGATTCAAGATCTGCCAGGCGAAGAATTTCTTTTGGTGAAAGAACTTTGCCATCCATATATGCACCTTTAATAACAAGTGCAGGATTATCTTTAGCAAAGTTTTTTAAACCTTTAGCGGATTCAACTGCGTCACCTTCGATGAATGCAATGGCACTTGGGCCTTTTAGCATTTCATCTAAACCTTCGACACCAGCAGCTTTTGCAGCCAAACGAGACAAAGTATTTTTAACAACTGAATAAGTTGTTGTAGGACCCAATGCGCGACGCAATTCTTTTAATTGCGTAACGGTTAGTCCGCGGTACTCGGTCATAACAGTTGCAGTTGATTTACGGAAATTCTCCGTCATCTCAGCTATAACTGCGGACTTTTCAGCACTCGCCATTGAGACTCCCTCTTCTTTTATCGGGCTAGTTATTTACTAAGACTTCATTTGAAATAAAAAAACCTGATGCGCATATGCACCAGGCTAAGAAGACAAACTAATTTGTCTTTTCAATCTTGATCGCACCTGCGCGGGTTCTCAAATTTCTTTGAGGCTTAGTTTCTTAGAAGTTTTACCTTTAAGAAAACCAGCGGTCTTCGGCTTCTTGCTTTTTCCTAGATTACCCCTGCCAATAAGTAGTGCTTACCGGCAGGGCTAAATCTAGAGAAATCTAGGTTGAGGAATTAATCCTCGCTGTCACTTGATCCTGAAGCGCCAACTTCAACTGGGATTCCAGGTCCCATCGCAGAAGACATAACTGCCTTCTTGATGTATCGACCCTTGGTTGAGGAAGGTTTTGCTCTAGCAATTTCATCAAGTGCTGCGGTGTAGTTCTCAGCTAGTTGTTGCTCAGAAAATGAGGAACGACCAATTGGGAAATGAAGATTTGAATTCTTATCAATTCGAAATTCAATTTTTCCACCTTTAATATCTTCCACAGCTTTTGCCACATCCATAGTTACTGTTCCAGTTTTTGGGTTAGGCATTAATCCACGAGGTCCAAGAACTTTTCCAAGTCGACCAACTTTTCCCATCAAATCTGGTGTGGAAACAACTGCGTCGTAGTCGGTGTATCCACCAGCTACTTTTTCAATTAAGTCATCACTACCAACTTCATCAGCACCAGCTGCTCTTGCTTCTGCTGCTTTATCACCGTTTGCAAAAACTATTACGCGTGCTGTCTTACCAGTTCCGTGTGGCAACAAAACTGTGCCTCGAACCATTTGATCAGCTTTTTTAGGATCGACACCTAAAGCCATTGAAACTTCAATGGTGGCATCGAATTTAACTGTTGTTGTTTTCTTCGCTAATGCTGCTGCTTCTAATGCAGAGTGCACTTTGTTGCGATCAACTAACTTTTCTGACTCTTTATATTTCTTGCTGCGTTTCATTTACCTGCTCCTTATTGATTGCAGTTCGTGGTTTTTAATGAGCCCGCAGAGGCTCTCCCACTCTTAAAAGACACTTTGTCTTTTAAGAAATCTTTTTACTTAGTCAACGACTGTGATACCCATTGAACGTGCTGTGCCTTCGATGATGCGTGATGCAGCTTCGATGTCATTAGCGTTCAAATCAGCCATTTTTACATTGGCAATTTCTTTAACTTGGGACTTTGTAACTTTGCCAACTTTTGTTGTCAATGGATTACTTGTTCCCTTTTCAATTCCAGCTGCTTTTAATAACAATCTTGCTGCTGGTGGAGTTTTAGTAACGAAAGTAAATGAACGATCTTCATAAACAGTAATTTCAACTGGAATTACTTGTCCACGGTGTTGTTCAGTTGCTGCGTTGTATGCCTTACAAAAATCCATGATGTTCACACCATGTTGACCCAAAGCTGGACCTACTGGTGGTGCTGGGTTTGCTTGACCGGCCACAATTTGTAACTTGATAAAACCGGATACTTTTTTCTTAGGTGCCATTTTTGTTTTCCTTTTTTCCTAGTTCTTTTGAATCTGACTAAAGCCAAGTTCTACTGGTGTCTCGCGACCAAATATTTCTACGAGACCAGTAACTTTCTGTGAATCGATATTGATTTCAGAAACTGTTGCTTGCAATGTGGCGAATGGACCATCAACAACTGTGACAGAATCGCCAACTGCAAAATCAAGAACTTGAACTTCACGCACAGTTGTGGTTTGACCAGTTGTGGCAGAGACAATTCTTTTTTCAATTCTTGGAGCAAGTATTGCAACAACTTCTTCAAGTTTTAATGGTGATGGTGTGTGAGCATGACCAACAAATCCTGTTACACCTGGAGTGTGTCTAACTACGCCCCATGACTCATCTGTTAATTCCATGCGCACTAAAACATAACCTGGGAATTTGTTTCTTTTAATTTGTTTTCTAGTTCCAGCTTTGATTTCAGTAATTTCTTCAATTGGAACTTCAACTTGGAAAATGTAATCTTCCATGTTTAAAGATTGAATACGGTTTTCTAAGTTTGTTTTAACTCTGTTTTCTAATCCAGCATATGAATGGATCACAAACCAATCACCGGCTTGAAGTCTTAATGAATCAGCAAATGCAACAACTGGGTCAACTTCTTCTGCTGGAGTTTCTTCAACTTCTTCAACCACAGCTTCTTCAACTTTTACTTCTTCAACTGGTTGTTCGAAGTTAGGTGAATCATTAACAATTGGGTCAATAACTTCTGGTGTCTCAACTGTGGAAGCAGAAAACATGTCGGCAACAGCAACAGAAGCATTGTCTGGTGTTGTTGCAGGTTTTACATCTTCAACGTGCGAGAAGGGAGATTCAGTCACTGTTTTTCCTTTTTCCTAGTTTCCAAAAATTCTTAAAGTTATTTGGGTGAAACCAAAATCAAGTGCAGCAATTATTAATGCCACGATTACTACGAAAACTAAAACAATTATTGTGTAATTAATTAGTTGGCGCTGAGTTGGCCAAACTACTTTCTTTAATTCAGAAATAACATCGCGAACAAAAGCACGAGCTCTTACAAAAGGATTTTGACGTGCGCCATCCAAAGTTGCGTTAGCAATTTTGTCAGTCATACTTCGTCCTTTTTCTTTTTGTTTTGAGATTCTTTTTTGCAGGGGCGACAGGATTTGAACCTGCAACCACCGGTTTTGGAGACCGGTACGCTACCAGTTGCGCCACACCCCTAAGCGCACCAAAAGCTGCCGATCACGCTTTAAAGATGGGCATTGCTCGAACAGCGTCTTCACGCCTGAACGAGTTTACGCCGACACAGTATTTATGGGTCCTAGTGGGTGAAGTCTCGAGGAGAAGTGCCTGACAACATTGGGTTTATGAGCAAAGAAATCTCCGATCGCGTTTCGGCCATTGCAGAGTCTGCAACCTTGGCTGTGGATGCAAAAGCCAAAGCCTTAAAAGCTGCAGGTCGTCCTGTTATTGGTTTTGGTGCTGGCGAACCTGATTTTCCCACACCTGCTCACATTGTTTCTGCTGCACAAAATGCAGCGAATGAAGTTGTTAATCATCGTTATTCACCAACCCCAGGTTTAGCACCCCTTAGAGAAGCAATTGCAAAAGCAGCAACTAGAGATGATGGTTATGAAATAACTGCAGACCAAGTTGTTGTCACAAATGGTGGCAAACAAGCAATCTTTAACACCATGGCTACTTTAATTAATCCAGGTGATGAAGTTTTACTACAAGCACCATATTGGGTTACTTATCCTGAAGCTGTACAAATTTTTGGCGGAAAACCAGTAGTAATTGATTCAGATGAAACCACAAATTACAAGATAAGTGTTGACCAACTTGAGAAAGCCTTTACCAGTAAAACCAAACTTCTAATCTTTTCCTCTCCCTCAAATCCAACTGGAACTGTTTACACACCTGAAGAAGTAAAAGCCATTGGACAATGGGCTGTTTCTAAAAATATTTGGGTTATGACAGATGAGATCTATTTGCATTTAATTTATGCAGGTTCAAAGTTTTCTTCTATGCCCGGACTTGTTCCTGAATTAAGAGATAAGTGTGTGATTGTTAATGGTGTTGCTAAAACTTATGCCATGACTGGATGGCGCGTGGGTTGGACAATTGGTCCCAAAGAATTCACAAAAGCTTCCATTAACTTGCAATCTCATATGACAAGTAACGTGAACAACATTGCTCAGCAAGCAACAATTGCAGCATTAAATGGTTCGCAAGATGTGCTTAAACCAATGTTGGAAGCTTTTAGTAAGCGTCGAGAAACAATTGTGAAAATGCTTAATGAAATAAAAGGTGTAATTTGTCCACAACCTGGAGGCGCGTTTTATGTCTACCCTTCAGTCAAAGGATTAATTGGAAAAACAGTCAATGGTAAAACAATTAATTCATCTCTTGATCTAGCAAATATTGCCCTTGAAGAAGTTGATGTTGCATTGGTTCCAGGTGAAGCTTTTGGAACTCCTGGTTATGTCCGAATGAGCTATGCCTTAAGTGATAAAGATCTTATTGAAGGTGTAACTAGATTACAAAAATTATTAGCTTAAATTAGCTAAAATTTTTGGCTCAATAGTCAATTCAATTCCAAATTTTTGTTTAACTCCAGATCTGATTCGATTTGATAATTCAATTACGTCTTCTGCTGTGGCATTTCCAGAATTAGAAATCGCCAATGTGTGCTTACTTGAAATCATTGCTCCACCATGTCTAAACCCTTTTTCAAAACCTGACTGCTCAATAAGCCAGGCAGCACTTGTTTTTACTTTTCCTGATTCATGTTCATACATTGGAGCATTCGTTGGAACAAGTTCTTTACTCATGACTGGGTTTATGAAAAATGATCCAACACTAAAAGTGTCATGATCATTTGGATTCAAAACCATACCCTTTGATTTCCTGATTTCAATTATCACTTTTCTTAGTTCCTTAACAGGAACTGATTCTCCTGGATTAACTCCTAATGATTCTGCAACTTGTGGATAATTTGTTATCTTCGAATTCTTTTCTCTTTTTAACTTAAATGTGACATTTTCAATAATGAATCTTGAACTTAGATCTTTTAGCATTGAATATCTGTAGCTAAATTTTAATTCTTCATTGTTTAGAATTCTTGATTTGCCAGTTGAGCCATCAACTATTTGTAGAGATTTAATAGAAGTTTTAACTTCACTTCCATAAGCACCAATATTTTGAATTGGTGAAGCACCCACTGTTCCAGGAATTCCTGAAAGAGTTTCAACTCCAGCTAAACCTTGGTCCACAGCATCTGCAACAAAGTCATCCCAATTCATTCCAGCCCCTGCATTTATTTCCACAAAATCACCATCAGTTTTTGTAGATGAGTTAACTAATTGCATATAAGCAATTGGAGTTTTAATTTCATGATCGGGTGCAACAATGTTGCTTCCCCCACCCAGCACAAAGAATTCTTGATTTCCGTATTCATGAACAAATTCTTGAATATCTGATGGGCTTTGAATTTCACAAACATTTAAGGCTAATCCACCAACTCTTAAAGAGGTGTGGTCTGAGAGTTTGAAATTCTTGAGTTTTCTCATATTGCTTATGTTAATTCAACAACTATCTTCTAGGACTTAGTATTTGAGTTTTACCTCTGTAGTTTTGCAAGATTCGGTCATAAGTTTTCTTTGACTCTTTTTCTCTATATTCAATATCAGAATCGTGGTATCCGTGATGTCTTTTTTGCTCCACGGCTAGATCTTTACTAAAAGCCACTAATTTATGACCTTTGCTTCTTAATTCCAGAGACCATTCAAGATCTGCATTTCGATAAAACTTGGCTTTTGAATTAGCAGGTATTTCTTGGGCTATTTTTGTTTTGATGACAAATAAGTAGCCCAACAAAATATCTACTTCCCCATCTCCCTTGTCTTCAACACTTCGCCATTGGTCTTCAAGGTTTACTAAGGATCCTTTCCAACCTGCGGCAACAATGTCACCTTTAATTTGATCAATTAACGGAGTTATTGCATCTGCACTCATAATGGAACTTAAATCCATCACCACGCTGAATTCGGCAGGATTTAATTCGATTAATTTGTTAATGGAATTTGCCCAACCGGCTTGTTCTAAAGTTTGGGAGATGTGAACTACTACTAAGTTTTCATTTGACTTTTGGGTATCTGCCAAGTAATTTCCCACTGCATCTTTATTGCCTAGATCAAGTGCCAAGACTGAAGCATCTTTGGGCATAAATTTAAGTAACGCTTCAATGCATTCTTTGGTGTCAGCTAACCAGCCATCAACAAGGAGACAGATCGTAATTCTTTTACTTAACAGATTTGAATTGACTTTAATGCTTGCTAAATTTTCAAAAACCTCAAAAGGTGGTTTTTCAAGTAATTCATAACCATCAGGTTTATCTTTTATAACAAAACCTAGTTCAGCTATCTTGTCGCGTAATTGATCTGAAAGTGCAAAATCTTTACTAGCCCTAGCTTGAATTCTTTGCTCGGCTAAATCTATTACTTCTTTAGGTGTGGTCATAATTTAAGCAAGTTGAGCAATTATTAATGATCTACCTAATACTTTTGTGCCATTACAACGTGCTTCTACTGCAATCTTGACTAAGTTGTCGGCCATTTTTTCTTCAATTTTTGCACCAAATTCTACATAGGTTCCTTTACCATCATTTGGCACAACTACTGGAGCTGAAAACTTAACGCTAAAGCTTTTTATTGCGTTTATGTCTTTCACCCAATTGGTAACAACTCTGCTTGCTACCCCCATGGTGAGCATTCCATGAGCGATGATGTCTGGAAGGCCTACCGATTTAGCAAAGTCTTCATCTAAATGAATTTTGTTGTGATCACCGGATGCTTGTGCATATTTAACTAAATCTTGGCGCTGGTAGTTGTGAATAATCTTGGGCAATTCAAAACCAACTTCAACATCACTGTATTTAATTGCCGCCGACATTAGTTGTCCGTTCCGCGAGCAATAAGTGTTGCTTTTAAAGTTGCAACATCTTGTCCTAAGGCATCTTTAACATCACTTCTAATTGTTATGAAATCATTTCCAACTTTTGATTTGATATCTTCAATAGTGGAGATAAAAGATAATTCATCTCCAGCTTTTACTGGCTTTTTGTATTCAAAGCTTTGTTCTCCATGAACGACTTTGCTGTAATCAAGGCCAAGTTCTGGATCAAAGAGGGCAACTTCCATTGCACCCATTTGGATGGAGATTAAAAAAGTTGGTGAAGCAAATCCTTGTTTAACGTAATCGTTGTCATCACCAATTGCATTACTGAATAAGTTAATTTTTTCTTGATCAACTTTAAAAGTTTCTAAAGAAGGGTATGACCTATTTAGAAACGCTAAGTTAAGTGCCACAGATTATTTAAAGATTAGCTAAAAGTTCTTAGCGAGTTTCTTTATGTTCTGTGTGCTTGTTGCAACGTGGACAAAACTTCTTAACTTCCAAACGATCTGGATCGTTACGACGGTTTTTCTTTGTTATGTAATTGCGTTCTTTGCAATCAGCACAAGCCATTGTTATTTTTGGACGTACATCACTTTTTGCCATTTCCCTATCCTCTCTTAATACTTATTTCTTCTGGTAGCGGAGGCGGGAGTTGAACCCGCGACACAACGATTATGAGTCGTTTGCTCTGCCACCTGAGCTACTCCGCTTCATACCTGGATCATTCAACCCGAGCCCCAATGCGGAATTGAACCGCAGACCTTCTCCTTACCATGGAGATGCTCTACCGACTGAGCTATTGGGGCTGAGCGACTGTCAAGATAGATTTCAAGCCGCGAAAAACGAGAATACCTGAGGAGTGATTTTCAACTTATGAGTGGACCAAAAACTCCTTCACTAATTGATATGAAATCAAAACGCGTAATCATCACTGGTGCTACTTCTGGACTTGGTAAAGAAAGTGCTATTGCCTTAGCCAAACTTGGTGCCGAGATTGTGTTAGCTGTAAGAGATACAAACAAAGGCGAAGTTGTTAAGAATCAAATTCTTAATCAAACCCCTGGTGCCAAATTAGAAGTTTCCAAACTAGATCTCATGGATTTAGGTTCTGTAAGAAGTTTTGCAGCGTCACAAAGTTCAAGACCTATAGATATTTTGCTCAATAACGCAGGAATTATGGCTGTTCCATTTGAAAGATCAAAAGACGGTTTTGAATCCCAAATGGCCACTAATCATTTAGGACATTTTTTACTAACTCAACTCTTATTTGAAGCAATTGGCAAAGGAACAAATCCTCGCATCATAAATGTTGCCTCATCTGCTCACCGTTTAGGAAAACTTAAAAATGGTGATGCAAAAGAATTAAATGTCGATGAAGCTTCTTACTCTCCATGGACTGTTTATGGAAATACCAAGCTAGTAAATCTACTTTTTACTCGCGAATTAGCCAGAAGACTTAAACTAATTAACTCAAATATCATTACTGCTGTGGCCCATCCTGGTTATGCCAATACCAACCTGCAATTTGTGGCAGCAATTAAAAAATCAGGCAAACTAAAAGGTGTTGAGTTACAAGTAACCAAAGTTTTGAACATGGTTCTCGGTCAAAGTGCGGCAAATGGTGCACTTCCCCAGATTGCAGCTTGTACTTGGGCCGATACAAATAGTGGTGATTACTTTGGACCTCGAGGATTACTAGAAGCTAGAGGAAAACCTAAAAAAGTAGGAATGAGTAAATTAGCTAAAAATAATGAACTTGCTCAGCGAGTATGGCGTGCAAGCGAAGAACTAACTGGTGTAACTTTTTTACATGGCTGATAACTCCTTCGATATCGTAAGTAAAATTGACCGCCAAGAAGCAGACAATGCTTTAAATCAAGCAAGCAAAGAATTGTCTCAACGCTTTGACTTTAAGAACACTGAAACAGAAATTAAGTGGCTCAATGAATTAAGT
The DNA here is from genome assembly GCA_036819575.1 of Candidatus Nanopelagicales bacterium. GTDB lineage: Bacteria > Actinomycetota > Actinomycetes > S36-B12 > UBA5976 > ATZT02. Next base: position 10,288 of record DAIRXT010000003.1, read on the forward strand.
GTTGAAATTGAATCCAGCACCGAAGAACGAGCCAAAGCAGCTTTGGATGTTTTTAAGGAAAAGTTGATTAAACGAAGCATTTCTTTAAAGTCTTTTAAAGCAGATGATCCAAGAGCTTCAGGTAAAACCTACAAAATTACAGGAAATTTTAATTCAGGCATTTCTCAAGAAAATGCTAAGAAGTTATCGAAGATAATTCGTGATGAGGGACCAAAAACTATTAAAACCCAAATTATGGGTGAAACACTGAGAGTCACCAGTAAATCGCGAGATGACTTACAAACAGTTATGAGATTAGTTGAAAAAACAGAATTAGATTTTGCAACACAATTTACTAATTTCAGATAATTCTTAAAACTGATTAATCTATAACTTCGGTAATTCTTTTTATGCGTTTATCTGTAAAAACATCATATTCATCAGTGCTTCTAGTTGAGAATTCTGTAACTATTGCACCTTCAGGTCCTGCCTGAAACCAGTGCAATGTGTCGGGAAAAATTGTGTGTTGGTCACCTGGATTAAGAACAATTTCGTGCCAGACGGTATAAATATTTTTTTCTTTTTCAAACGGATCTGCCATAGGGTTGGAGGTTTTTTCTCCCTCAACATTTAAATAGACTGTTCCTTTTCTGCATCGAAAAGTTTCTTCTTTACCAAGATTTCCTTGCTCAGAAACATGCTTGTGTTCTGGACAAACTTGATTCGGTAATAAAACTATTTCTTTGGCGCAAACTCGCTCAGTGTTTACATAAACCAATAACTGGATACCTATTTTATCAAGATTTGATAAACCAAAATCTGATACCTCAATTTTATCTTTTTCTTCATTTGTTAAAATAATCCCAGCACTTTTCATTTGAGAAAAGGTCCACTCTTGTCTTTCTTTTATAACTTTTTTTTGAAGCATTAAATAGTTTCACCCTCCACTCCAAGGTAGGCTACTAAATCACCTGTTTTCAAAACCTGTCCTGGTTGTGCGACTATTTTAATTAAGATTCCCTCATCTGGAGACTCAACTTCTACCTGCGCTTTATCGGTTTCTACAACCAGCAATGCTTCTGCAACGCTTACACGATCGCCAATTTGTTTTATCCAAGAAAGGATTTCCATTTCATCTGCAGTTTGCCCAAGTGCAGGCAGTCTAATTTCGATTGCCATTTAAGGTTTTCCCATCTTATGTAATTGTCGTATTTTCTCTTTTATTCTTTCAACACTTGGAACAACCGATTGTTCAAGTACTGGAGTTACCGGAAGTGGAACATCGTATGCAGCAATTCTTTGTACTGGAGCTTTCAAGTCATAAAAACAATTTTGTGAAATCAAAGCCGCTACTTCTGCTCCCCACCCACCTGTAAATGTGTCTTCATGAGCAATCAGAGCTTTTTTGGTTTTATTCACTGATTCATAAATAGTGTCTGTGTCTAAGGGAAGAAGGGAAACCGGATCAATTACTTCACAGTCGATTCCTTCTGCTACCAGTTCCTCCGCAGCAGCTAAACAACGATAAAGAGTTAAATGAGTTGAAATAATGGTCATCGAGGTCCCGTTACGCTTTTTCAAAGCTTTACCAATTGGAAATAAGTATTCTTCTTCTGGAACCTCTGCTGTCAAATCCATACCACCAGCAGATTCTCTTCCCTTACTTCCATAAAGTAATTTATGTTCAAACACAATTACAGGATCATCATCTCTTATTGCACTTTTAATAATTCCTTTTGCAACATAAGCATCCGATGGACACACAACCTTTATTCCAGGAACATGTATGAAATAACTTTCTGGAGACTGACCGTGCTGTGCACCTCGATTAGCTGTTCCCACGGGACAACGAAGTACCAAAGGAACTTTTAATTTTCCACCAGACATATATCGAATCTTTGCAGCTTGGTTAACAACTTCATCCATGCATTCAAAAATAAAGTCTGAGTACTGTAAATCTGGAATAGGTCTCATCCCCATTAATGCAGCACCAACTGCTGTTCCCATAATTGCTTTTTCACTTATTGGAGTGTCAATAATTCTTTCGTGCCCAAATTTTTCTGGTAGACCTAAATAGACTCCAAATGCTCCACCAAAACCACCAGGAATTCCAATGTCTTCTCCAATTAAAAATACGTTTGGATCTCTTTGCATTTCTTCGGAAATAGCTTCCCGAATAGCTTCACCGATACCAAGTCTGCGATTAGTTGTCATAGTTGCACCTGTCTAGGTGATTTCATTTCAGAAGCGTAAGCATCAATAAAGGCATCTTCAATTGGTGGAAAATTAGACTGTTGGGCAAATAAAACAGCATCATCAATTTCTTCTTGGATGTTCTTTAGGATTACAGCGTAGGATTCGTTATCAAGTAAATTGTTATCAAACAGCGAATCTTTCATTCTTTCAATTGGATCTAAGTTCTTCCAATATTCTTCTTCTTCTTTAGTTCTATACTTTTTAGCATCACCTCTACTGTGACCGGCAAACCTATAGGTTTTTGCTTCAATAAGTATTGGGCCTTCTCCATTTAGAATAGATTCTTTTGCTGCTTTTGCGGCTAAATAAACTTCCACAACATTCATACCATCGACAATTACTGATCTCATTCCATAACTTTTTACTCGCTCTGCTACGTCTTCAACTAAAGTTGTTTTGTTGTAAGAGGTGGATGCCCCATAAATATTGTTTTCGCAAACATAAATTATGGGTAACTTTTGGTAGGAAGCCATATTTAGCCCCTCATGGAACGCACCTTCGTTAGTGGCACCTTCACCAAAAAAACATGCAGCAACTTGCTTTGTTTTTTTCATTTTGAAAGCAAGACCAATGCCTGTCACAATACTTATTCCGCCAGCGACAATTGCAATCGCTGGAACCATTCCAACTGCAGGATCTCCAAGGTGCATTGAGCCACCTTTACCTTTACAGCAACCTGTTTCTTTACCATAAAGTTCTGCCATCGCGTCACGCATTGTTACACCTTTAGCGATTGCATGTCCATGTGGTCGGTGCGTTGAAGTAATCCAATCATTTTTTTCAAGTACAGAACAAACGCCAACAGCCACAGCTTCTTGTCCTTGATATTGGTGAATAGTTCCTGGTAATTCTCCTTTAAGAAAAAGTTGATAGACTTTATCTTCAAACTTTCTAAGACGAATTATATTTTTGAAAAGTGAAATTAATAAATCAGTATCTTGTTTCTTTAGATCAATTTCTCGGATCGTCATTATTTAACTTTCCCTCCAGAGCCATATAGGTTTATAAATTTTCTAACATTTATTTTTATTGACGCTTTGCCAACTTCTAGAAAATCACTTTTCTTGTGTGACCCAACTATATCGTGAACAAAATAATCATCATTTAGATTTGTTACATACTGTCTCACAGATTTAAAGAAATCTGTTTTCAATCTAGTTCCAACATTGAATTTTGCAACACCGCTTGCGATGGCTTCTTTTATTTGATTATCTGGAAAGCCTGTTCCTCCATGTACTGCAAGTGGCACGTTTACTTGACTTTTTATCTCTTTAAGTCTTTGGATGTCAATGTTTGCACTACCTTTTGTTAAAAGATGAACATTTCCAATAGCAACGGCTAGACAATCTATTCCTGTTTCTTCCACAAACTTCTTAGCTTCTACGGGATCAGTCATATAGGATTTTGCATCAACTATTTCTCCACCTAGGTAATCTGGCAAACTTCCAAATTCGGCTTCTACTTGAACATTATTTTTATGGGCAATTTCAACCAGTTCTTTTACTTCTTTTTTCGCTTTATCAACTTCCCACCTATGGCTATCAATCATGACGGTATTAAAACCAACTTCAATTCCTTTTATCGCTTGCTCCAATGTGTGTGTTTCGTTTAGTAAAAAGGCAACAGGCACTTGTGCATTCTGTAAGAGTGCACGTCCACTGGCAGCTAAGAACTCAATGCCATTTTTGTTCAACCAATTATCTTCCAGCATTGTTGCGCCAAATCCCATAATTATGGGTGATTTTTCTTCTTCTGCTGTTTCTAGAATGGCTTCAAACGAGTAACTATCCCAACTTTCAAAGTACCCAACCGCATAATTACCTTTGACTGCATTATTTAATATTGAAGAAAGCGAATGCAGCGTCACACTAAACTCTTAACTTTGATTTTCGACATCTCATTGATTGCTTCATCTCTAGAAAATAATGTTGTGTTACAGCCCAGCCCCTGGCAAACAGATGCTCCTAAAACTGCCCCGAACTTTAGTGAATCTAGCGTTGGCCATGATTCGCTTATCCCAATAGCCATACCTGCTGTGAATGCATCACCAGATCCCGATCCATCCACAAAATTAATTTTGTAAGGTTCAACCTGATAAACACATTCCAGATCTTTGTAGAAAACACCTTTTGTTCCACAAGTTATTGCAGTAGCTTTTACGCCCCAGTCCATAAAGCATTTCGCTTGATCTTGGGGTTTTTCAAGGTTAGTAATTTGAGTCGACTCATCGTCATTGGGAAAAAAATAATCAACATAAGGTAGCACGTCTTTTATTTTTTCGCTAATTCCTTTTTGATTACTTGTTACTGCAATATCCAAAATAATAGTGTAGTTTTTTTCTTTTAGTTTTCTGAACAATTCTGCTAGTTCTTTTGAGTCTATATTTGGCATCAGTAAGTATCCCCCAAATATAAATATTTTCATATTATTTGGAGATAAATATCCATTAAGGCCATTGTCTAAGTCGGAAACACTTATTTTTGAGTTAGCTCCAAAATAGTGAATATACCTTCGGTCTTGATTTTTAATAGGAACAATAATTGTTTGTGAAGTTGAAGCTTCCTTAGTTTTGAATACAGCGTTAGTATTTATCTTTTCATTGATTAGCAATCTAATAAGTTGATCACCAATAGCGTCAGAACCAACCATTCCGATTATTCCTGTTTTTTTCCCAAGTTTTGATAATGCTATTGCTGTGTTAGAAGCACAGCCTCCGACTTGATGCGCTGGTTCGTCTACTTCTATTAATTCTCCCTCATTCGGCATGCGATCCATTGGGGGAAGAAAAACATCAGCAACAATTATTCCGGCGCAAATTATTTCGAGATTCTTATTTTCGGCCGTTGTGGTCATTTAAGAACTTTAGATGAATTAGATTATTACCGTCAATGATTTTTTGAACTGGTACAAAATTGGTATATTCGTATATATTAACGTTACTTAACCTATACCGAAACGTTATAATTAGATTCTTTCAACGCCCTCTTAAGTTTGTTGAAATGCCCCTCAAGTAAAAACTCTCTTCACGTTTACTTCGAGGCGGCAATACCTCTTTTATTACTATATTTATTGTTTTTGAGTCTGGTGGTAGCTAGTGGATTTGAACCACTGTAGGCGTGAACCGGCAGATTTACAGTCTGCTCCCTTTGGCCACTCGGGCAAGCTACCATGATTTAGTACTTTGGTAATCATACGGTGCTTAAGATTTTAAGAAGACTGCCCCATCTGTTGAGCCATCATTTCTAATCTTTTTACACGTTCTTGAGTTGGTGGATGTGTTGAAAATAATTTTGCCATTCCACTTCCTCTAAATGGATGAGCAATCATCATTGATGAAGCAGTTTCCATTTCAGAAGTTGGTCTCATCGGTGCATTAGAAATTCCTGCGTCAATTTTCTTTAAAGCACTAGCTAGCGCTAATGGATCTTGAGTTAAAATTGCACCGTCTTCATCTGCGGCAAATTCTCTGGATCTTCCAATTGCTAGTTGCAACATTGTGGCGGCAAGTGGTCCTACAAACATTAAAAGAATAGAACCAATTGGATTAGATCTTTGGGAGTCTCTTCCACCAAATAACCAAAAGAACTGAACCATGCTCATCATGACACTTGCCATTGTTGCTGCCACTGAAGCAGTCAATATGTCTCTGTTATAAACGTGTGAAAGTTCATGACCGATAACACCTCTTAGTTCTTTTTCAGTTAAGAGATTCATAATTCCTTCAGTTGCACACACTGCTGAATTCTGAGGATTTCGACCAGTAGCAAAAGCATTTGGTGATGCGGTGGGTGATAAATAAACTCTAGGCATTGGTTGATTTGCTTGTGTTGCTAAATCACTAACAATTTTATACAAAACAGGTGCAGTTTGTGGAGTTACTTGATAAGCGCGCATTGCTTTTAGTGCCAAACGATCAGAATAAAAATATGCAAAACCATTCATTCCAATTGCAAAAATTAATCCAAACCAAAGACCAGTTGATCCTGCGAATGAACTAGCAAGCACTATTACAAATAGTCCCAGAAATCCCAGCAAAAAAATCGTCTTGAATGTGTTGGTCGAACGACGCATCGTTGGAGAACTTTCCTTTCACATGAATTTGGTCTGCTCTTTATTTGTATCGGATATTCAGTTTTTTCGCCACTTCACACCCCTTAATTGACCTTGTGAACATAAATTAGTCAAGTTGCCTAGACTTAAGTTCCTCAACAATTTGGAAATGACGCGTAATTGAATCAGGCTGAGCAAAAAGCTAGGTACAACTCAGGGCTCTTGGCTGGAGTTGGGGCTTACCTTATTTGGGGTGTTGTCCCTCTTTATTGGCAATTACTAAAACCTGCTTCAGCACCTGAAATTCTTGCTCATCGTGTTGTGTGGTCATTGGGTTTGCTACTAGTAATTGTTTATTTCAGAAACCTAATGGTGGAAGTAAAAGCTGCTTTAGTTGATAAACAAAAAATGTTACTTCTGTTCTTTGCCTCAATTCTTATAACAATAAATTGGGGGGTATTTATCTGGGCTGTAAACAATGGTCACGTGATAGAAACATCACTCGGATATTTCATTAATCCTCTGGTGTCTGTAGCACTTGGGGTAATAGTTTTAAAAGAAAAATTGAGAACACTGCAAAAAGTTGCAGTTGGATTTACTTTCATCGCTGTCACATTTCTAACAATTACGCTGGGACATCCCCCATACATAGCACTTAGCTTAGCGTTTTCATTTGGTTTCTATGGTCTTGTTAAAAAGATGGCAAATGTTGATGCTATTCCAAGTTTGACGATAGAGACATTAATGCTGACCCCATTTTTCTCTGCTTTTCTGTTTTATCTGAATAGTAGAAATGAATTAAGTTTTGTAAACCATGGAACAACACATTCATTTTGGTTAGCAACGGCAGGAATTGTTACTGTCGTTCCGTTACTTTTATTTGGAACCGCAGTGGTAAGAATTCCTCTAGTAGTAATCGGCTTACTGCAAGCTTTGGGCCCAATATTGCAATTTATTTTGGGCTATTTAGTTTTTGATGAACCAATGAGTCCAGCCAGGTGGATTGGTTTTCTAATTGTGTGGCTAGCAGTATCAGTGTTTAGCTACGATGCGATTAAAACCTATCGAAGTAACAGAATTTAACTGTTTCTTTTTGTAAGCCATTCAGCAAATTGCACAAGTGCATCACGAGCACTACCTTTAGGCACAGAATCAAGAGAAGCCATTGCTTGATCAATCAAACTCTCCAAATGAAGAGTTGCTACATCAAATCCACCTAATTCTTTAACTTTCTCAATTGTGGTTTGAATTAATGCAGGGTTACCTTTAACATCATCCAATAATTGTTTAAGACTTTGATCTTTATCTAAAGACAATGCTGAAAGCACAGGCAAGGTGTGAATACCTTCTAGTAAGTCTTTGCCGATAGTTTTTCCTGATTTTGCTGAATCACCTTGTAAATCTAAAATGTCATCAGATATCTGAAATGCCAGTCCAACATTGTGAGCGTAATTACTCAAAGCTGCTGAAACTAAATCATCTGCTCCTGAAAGATATGCACCCAAAGCTGCTGAGGTTTCAATAAGTGAACCAGTTTTTTGTTTCAAAACTTCTAAATAATGCTTGATGGGATCACTTGTTCCGGCTCCCATTGCTTCACGAATTTGTCCTTCACAAAGAACTGAAAGAGTGTCAGCAAGGGTAATAACGACGTGGGGACCTAATTCAGCAGCAATTGCTGATGCTCTTGAAAAAAGAAAATCTCCAGCAAGAATTGCGTTGGTGTTACCAAATTTTGCATTTGCTGATGGCACACCTCTTCTTAAGGATGCTTCATCCATCACATCATCGTGATAAAGAGTTGCTACGTGAATAAATTCAATTGCGGCAGCCACTTTTGCTAAACGGTCAATATCTGGTTTACCAAACTGTGAAGAGAGAAAAACTAATACTGGTCTGATTCTTTTGCCACCAGCAAGAAGAAGATGTTGAGTTATTTCAGTAAGTGGACTGTATGGGGATGCAGATTCTATTTCTAGGAACTCTTCAGTTCTTTTAATTCCTTGGCTTAGGAATTCTTTTAATTTGTCATCAGCAATCAACATTTCAGGAACGTTTACTTTACTCATCTTAAGAACACTGACGCAGAGCTAACCAGATCAATAATAACTTGTGGGAATAGACCTAACAGAATTGTGACAACAGCACTTGATGTAATTGCAATAGTTGTGAAAATACTTGGCACAACCACAAAAGGTCCATCAGGAATTGGTTCACTAAAGAACATTAAAATAATTACTCTGATGTAAAACACTGCAGCAATAACACTTGCTAAGACTCCAATTAATACAAGTGGGGTTGCTCCACCTGTTACTGCAGCTGTGAAGACTGAGAATTTGGCGGTAAATCCACTAGTTAGTGGAATTCCTGCAAAAGACAACATAAACAAGGACATGAGTCCTGCTACTAATGGAGATTTCTTACCTAAGCCTTTCCAGCGAATTAAACTTGAACTTTCTCCAGCTTGTTCTCTGATTAAAGTAATTAAGGCAAATGCGCCAACTGTGGCAAATGAGTAAGCAATTAAATAAATTAAAACAGCTGCTATTGCTGGTCTATTAGTTGCAGAAAATCCAACCAGAATAAATCCACCGTTTGCAATAGATGAGTATGCAAGCATTCTCTTAAAGTCAGATTGGGCAAGTGCAATAACACTTCCTACCACCATTGTTAAACCTGCAACAACCCAAATAAGTGGACGCCAATCCCAAACAAGTGCGCCAAATGCAACGTAGAAAACTCTTAGTAATCCGCCAAATGCTGCAACCTTTACAGCTCCTGCCATAAAGGAAGTAACTGGTGTTGGTGAACCGGTGTAAACATCTGGAACCCATTGGTGAAATGGAACTGCTCCAACTTTAAACAACATTCCCACCGCAACTAAAGCAATTGCAGCAGTTAGCAATCCTGGTGCATTGTTGGCCGAACTTATTCCATTTGAAATTTGACCAAACTCAAGAGATCCGGTGTATGCATAAGTAAGCGCGCTTCCAAAAAGTAAAATCGCACTTGCCAGTGCACCTAAAATGAAATACTTAAGTGCTGCTTCTTGGCTAAGTAATCTTCTTCTTCGAGCTAATCCTGCTAATAAATACAGTGGCAAGCTCATTACTTCTAGGGCTACGAAAAGTACTAATAAATCATTAGCAGTAACAAAGAGCAGCATGCCTGTGATTGAAAATGAGAACAGTGGCCAAATTTCAGTTTGAGTCCAACCTAATTTGGTAACAACTTTTTCTTCTTCTCCTCCTGGCAAAGTTGATGCGCGGGAAGCAAATGAATCTCCCAGTGGATCAACCTTTGACTCTGCAAAAAGAAGTGCACTTAAACCTGCTACTAACAAAATTGTTCCCTGCAAAATCCAACCTGGTCCATCAAGGGCCACGGTGCCATTGGCAACAAGAGCTCGACCACTTGGTCCAGATTGCAAAACAACAGCGAAAAACGCTAATAACAAAGAAGTGAAAATAAGTATGAGATGAGCAAATCTTCTTTTTTCGATTGAGAAAAATGCTTCAACTAAAACACCTAAACAAGCTGCTGCAAACATAATCAAAATTGGTGACAACAAGGCGTATTCAAAATTAGGGGTTGGAATTGAGTTTAGAACGGTTTGGATCATGGATTAACCGCTTTTCCAATTAATGGTTGAGGATCTACTGCGCCTACATAAGTCATCGTATTAGAAACGGCTTGTTCAGCAATTTTTACTACCGGGGCTGGATAAAGGCCAAACAAAATAGTTAAAACAACAATTGGTGACAATATTAGAATTTGTTTTTTATTTAAATCAACAATGTTTTTTGATTCTTTTACTTCAGCACCAGTAAAGACTCTTTGGTATAGCCACAACATATAAATAGCGGCCAAAATAATGGCCAAAGTAGCAATGATTGCAGGTATTGGGTATCTCTGGAATGTTCCAGTCAAAACCATAAACTCAGCCACAAATCCTGCCATACCTGGAAGTGCAATTGAGGCCAAAGATGAAATTAGGAAAAATCCTGTCATCACCGGAGCAACTTTTGTTAAGCCACCAAAACTATTTATTAGCGAGTTATCTTTTTGTCTAATCAAATAGCCTGCGGTTAAAAATAGTCCTGCTGTAGAAATTCCGTGTGCCACCATATAAACCATTGATCCAAGCATTCCAATACTTGTGAAAGAGAAAATTCCCATAACGATAAAACCAAAATGTGAGATTGAAATGTAGGCAAAGGTACGTTTCATATCTTTTTGCGCTATGGCTACTAAAGCACCATAAATAATTCCAAAGACAGCAAGACCAATTATTGCTGGTGCAAATTCTCTTGATGCATTTGGAAATATTGGTAACAAAATTGCCAACATTCCATAAGTTCCAACCTTGTCTAAAATTCCGATCAACATTGTGGAAGTTCCAGGAGTTGCTTGTTCTGCAGTGTCAGGAAGCCATGTGTGACCAGGAACCATCGGTGCCTTTAAAGCAAATGCAAAAAAGAATCCCAGGAATAACCAGCGCTCAGTCCAGGTATCAATTGATAATTCATTGCTTAAAGCTGTTATCGAGAATGTGCCACGACCAAGCTGACTTGCTCCCACAAAATAAAGCCAAATGACTGCCGCCAACATAACTAATCCACCAGCAAGTCCGAATAACAAAAACTTCAATGCAGCAGCACTTCTTCTTGGGCCACCAAATCTTCCAACTAAGAAAAAGATTGGAATTAACATTGCTTCAAAAACTACATAAAACAAGAACAAATCTCTAGCTAGAAATACTGCCAGAGCGCAAGCTTGAGTTAAAAGAATCCACATCAAAAATTCTTTGTTTTTCTTTTGTACTTCGTGTTCTGTAGCAAGCAACACAATTGGAGTTAAAACTGCGGTTAGCCCAACTAGCACTAATGAAATTCCTGTTAAACCTAAATGAAAAGAAATACCAAATATTGGAATCCAGTCAAAAGAAATATCAAATTGAGTTGCTGAATTTGAATTTACATCAAATTGTAAAGCTACAACAATTACAAAAAGTAAGGTAATTAATGAAGAATAAAGAGCTATTTGCTTGTCTTTAAATACAACATACTTCTTTGGGACAAATAATAAAACCGTTGCAATTAAAGGAGTTAAAAGAATTAGTAATAACCAAGGAAAGTTCATTTACAGACCTACAATCAAAAGTGCAACAACTAGAATTGCGGTGCCTAAAACAATCGACATTGCATAAGATCTAACATAACCAGTTTCACTTCTTCTAAGTCTTGCTGAAACTCCACCGGTGAAAGATCCGATTCCATTTACAAAACCGTCAACAACTGATTTATCAAAAATGTTAAGTAATCTAGTTAAGCCTTGACCTGGTCTCATCAACAAAGCTTCGTTCATAACATCGCCATATAAATCTTTTCTTGCAGCTGCTACAACAAGAGAGACTTTCTTTGGTGCAACTCTGGCAATTCTTCTGTATTGCCAAATTGCAGCAAGAACTCCAACTGCTACCACGCTTAAAGTAATAATTGTTATTGTCTGAATTGAAAATGGTGGTTCTGGTTCAACAAATCCTGTAACTGGTTCTAACCAGTGTTCAAACATGTGATCATTAGTCAAAATAATTCCCAATGAAGCAGCACCAATAGACAAAACAATCATTGGCAAAGTCATGGATAGTGGAGATTCATGTGGATGAACGTCATCTTCCCAACGAGGTTTGGAAACAAAAGTCATTACAACCATTCGAGTCATGTAAAAAGCAGTTAGACCTGCGCCAAATAAAACAGCTGCACCTGCCCACCAAGAATGACTTAGGGCTGCCTCGATGATGTGATCTTTTGAGTAAAAACCAGCAAATGGTGGAATTCCAATAATTGCTAAATAACCGATGAAAAATGTAATAGTTGTAAAGATCATCACTTTATATAATCCGCCATAGCGTCTCATATCGACGTTGTCATTTGTGGCATGCATTACTGAACCTGCGCCAAGAAACATAACAGCTTTAAAGAAACCGTGAGTTATTAAGTGCAAAATTGCAAACACATAACCAATTGGACCTAAACCTGCTGCCAAAACCATGTAACCAATTTGACTCATAGTGGAACCAGCCAATGATTTTTTAATATCATCTTTAGCTGCACCGATGATGGCACCCATTAATAATGAGATAGCACCAATAATTACCACTGCAGTTTGAGCAATTTCACTGGCATTAAATATCGATGCGCTTCGAACAATTAAATAAACTCCCGCAGTAACCATTGTTGCTGCGTGAATTAGTGCTGAAACTGGTGTTGGTCCTTCCATTGCATCAAGTAACCAAGATTGCAGCGGAAATTGTGCAGACTTACCACATGCTGCAAGAAGAAGTAGTAAGCCAAGTGTTAAAGAAACCCAAGCAGGGGCACCACTAATTCCTTGATTTACATCTGAAAAAGAAACAGATCCAAAAACTATAAACATTGTCATGATTGCTAATGACAAACCAAAATCTCCAACGCGATTAGCAACAAATGCTTTTTTCGCTGCTACTGCAGCAGTTGGTTTATGTTGCCAGAATCCAATTAGTAAATAGGAAGCTAATCCCACGCCTTCCCAGCCCACATACAAAAGTAAATAATTATCAGCCAAAACCAATAAAAGCATTGCTGCCACAAAGAGATTTAAGTATGCGAAAAATTTACGTTTGTTCTCATCGTGAGACATGTATCCAAGTGAGTAAATATGGATAAGTGTTCCCACAAATGTAATTAACAAAACAAAAGAGATTGATAATTGATCGAGTTGAAGTGCAAAGTTAACTTTAAATCCTGCTGCAGGTACTGCCAGCCACTCATAAACTGTGGTGATCACAGCTCTTTCTTCTTCAGGTCTAGCCACCATTTGCAAAAATTGCCACAATCCAATTAAAAATGAACCAGTAGATGCAGCTATTGCTAAACCAGGTCCAAATTTATTTGATCTTTTGCCAAGCGTCAGAAGCAATAATGCACTTAGCGCTGGCAGGGCAATAACCGTTGCAATCAATTTTTACTCTTTTCCAATTACCAACGAAGCAAACTTGCTTCGTCAACTGATGCTGAATTTCTAGTTCTAAAAATTGTGAGAATGATTGCTAAACCAACAACTACTTCAGCGGCAGCAACTACCATCACAAAAAATGCTGCGGTTTGTCCATCAAGTTGTCCCCACACACGAGAACCTGTTACAAATGCAAGATTTGCTGCGTTAAGCATTAATTCAACTGACATAAATGCAACGATGGCGTTTCTTCTTAACAAAACTCCAAGAGCACCAATGGAGAAAATGATTCCAGATAAAACTAAATATGCACTTGGATTCACTTGTCACCTTCTTCATCGGTTGAAACAAGTCCTAAGCCTTCAGAAATTATTTGCACTTCATTTATGTCGTTTTGGTTAACAGGTTTAGCAGAACCGCGAGCAACGATTGGTCCTGGAAGTGAAATTTCAGATACTGATCCATCTGGCAAAAGTGCCGGGGTATCAACTGAATTGTGTCTGGCGTAAACACCTGGTGAAGGAAGCGGTCCTTTGTAGTTACCGCTGGCAAAAAGTTCTTTAGCCATTACTGCTTGAGTTTTTCTGGGAGCAGTTCTTTCTTTATGAGCTAACACCATCGCACCTACTGCTGCAGTAATTAATAGTGCAGAAGTTAATTCAAAAATCAAAACATATTTGCCAAAAAGTAGGGCAGCAATTCCTTGAACGTTTCCACCATAAGCTGAATCAGCATTAGCCAATTCGGCTGCTTGGATTGAAAACGAGTTACCCAAAAGTAGAACTAGAGCAATTACTAGAACAACACCAGCCAGGATTGCGACTCTTCTTTGCCCTTTGATTGTTTCAACGAGTGAATCTGATGCATCAACTCCCACAATCATTAACACAAACAAAAACAACATCATTACTGCTCCGGTGTAAACAACTACTTGTGTTACACCTAAGAATGGAGCTGATTGAACTACATATAAAACAGCTAAATTGATCATGGTCAATGCCACCCATAAAGCACTGTGTACTGCTTTATGTGAGATCAACATTCCGATAGCACCTATAACAGCTAATCCCCCACAAACCCAAAATACAAATGGTTCAAATGAAATTGAGTTTTGTGATACTTCAGCTAGCTTTAAATAGGTATTAATCATTTAGTTAAACACTTTGCCCTTTTTGTTTATTGATTTCTACTTCAGCAAACTGTTCAGCAGATGCACCTTTAACTTTGCCATCGTAATAATCCTGGGCCACATAATCATCAATCATTGAATGTGGTGGAGTTGCCATTCCAGGAAGTATTGGTGCAAGTAAATCATCTTTTTCATAAATTAATTTACTTCTTGAATTATCAGCTAATTCATATTCATTTGTCATTGTTAATGCTCTGGTTGGACAAGCTTCAATGCATAGTCCGCAACCAATACAGCGCAGATAATTTATTTGGTAAACACGGCCATAGCGCTCACCTGGAGAAAATCTTTCTCCTTCTTCATTAGAAGCACCTTCAACATAAATTGCATCAGCAGGACAAGCCCAAGCACAAAGTTCGCAACCAACACATTTTTCTAATCCGTCAGGATGACGATTTAGTTGATGTCTGCCGTGAAATCTTGCTTGTGTAGGAACTTTTTCTTCAGGGTATTGTTCGGTTGTAACTTTTCTAAACATAGATCTAAAAGTGACACCAAAAGCTCTAATAATTTGTGGAATCTCAGCCATTTAATATCCCTTGTTTGGTAGCACTTGGTTCAACTAATACTTGACCTGGAAGTGGTGGAACAGGATGTCCCCCTGCAAACGGATTTACTTCTGTAATCTCAACTTCTGCTTCTTCATTGTTTACTTCAGCATTAGCTTTACGCCAATCTGCAATAAATACTGCTAAAGCAACAGCAATTAATGGCAAACCTAACAAGGCAATGGTTTGTCCTGTTGGTAGATCTAGTGAATTTCTTAATCCTCTAGTAATTGCCACAATAACAATCCAGGCCAATGAAGCAGGAATTAATATTTTCCAACCAATATTCATAAATTGGTCGTATCTAAATCTTGGAAGAGTTCCACGCATCCAAATGAATACGAATAAGAACAGTGCAATTTTGCCAAAGAACCAAATCAGTGGCACCCAACCTTCGTTTGCCCCAGGTATTAATGAAAAAGGAAACGGTGCTCGCCAGCCGCCCAAAAATAAAGTAGTAGCTAAAGCAGAAACGGTAACCATGTTTATGTATTCAGCTAAGAAAAATAGAGCAAATTTCAAAGATGAATATTCAGTATGAAAACCTCCAACTAATTCACCTTCTGCTTCAGGTAAATCAAATGGTGCTCTATTTGTTTCTCCTACCATTGAAATTACGTAAATCAAAAATGATGGAAGCAGCAACAAGATGTACCAAGTTCTTTCTTGAGCGGCAACTATTTGAGAAGTACTCATTGAACCTGCGTAAAGAAAAACTGCCACAAACGATAAGCCCATAGCTATTTCGTATGAAACCATTTGCGCAGAAGATCTAAGTCCACCCAGTAATGAATATGTTGAGCCTGAAGACCAACCTGCTAAAACAATTCCATAAATTCCAACACTTGCTATAGCTAAGACATATAAAACGCTAACTGGAAAATCTGTTAATTGCAGAGGAGTGATAACTCCAAAAAATGAAACTTCAGGACCAAAAGGAATAACTGCAAAAGTCATAAATGCTGTGGTCGCTGAAATTATTGGAGCCAAGATATAAACAACGCGATCCACAGTAAATGGAATTACATCTTCTTTAAGTGCAAGTTTCACACCATCCATCAATCCAATTAAGACACCACCTGGACCAACTCTGTTTGGACCAACGCGCATCTGCATTCGGGCAACAATTCTTCTCTCGCCCCAAATTGCTAACAAAGTTAAAACAACTAGTGTGACGAAAATTGTTACCACTTTAATTAAAGTGACCCACCATGGATCAATTCCAAAGGCACTTAGTTCAACATTAGGAAGAATTCTCATTAGAAACTCCCCCTTTGAATTGTCACGATGTCGCCTTCTTTTGCACCAAGTTTTGATTTAACTTTGCTGTCATGATTGTTGGCTGGAATCCACACAACATCATTAACCATTTCAATAATTTCAAGTTTGATAGTTATTGATCCTCTAGCGTTAGAAATAATGACCTTGTCATCATTCTCTAATTTATGATCTGCTGCTGTTTTTTCACTCATATGTGCAACAGCTGTTCTTTGGGTTCCAGCTAAATGTTCTTCACCTTTTTGAAGTGCTCCATCATCAAGTAACAGATTCCAAGTAGACAAAATGGCCGTTGATGGCGAAGTTTCTAAAGCGCCAACTTCTTTAACAACTGGTTTTTCAATTTTCTTTCCAGTCCAATTACCAAATGAAGAAAGTTCTTGTCTTAACTCTTCAATAGTTTGTAAACCAAATTCAAAACCTAAAGTTTCAGCAAGCATTGCCAGGACTCGAGCATCGGTTAGCGCATTGGTTGAAGAAATTGCTCTACCAAATGGTCTTGGTCTTCCTTCCCAGTTGATAAATGTTCCTGACTTTTCAGTTACTGGGGCAACAGGTAATGAAACATTTGCATAACGTGTTAATGAATTTTCTTGAATTCCTAAGGTGATTACAAAATCAACGGCATTAATTGCTTGACCTAATGCTTGAGGATCTGGTGAATCTAAAACATCTAAACCTGCAATTATTAGAGCTTTTACTTCACCATTTAGTGCAGCTTGAATAATTTCTGCATGATTTTTTCCAGGTTTGTTTGGAATATCTGAAGCGTTAACGCCCCAAATTGCACCAACTTCACTTCGTGCACTCGTTTCAGTTACAGGTCGTGCCCCAGGCAAAAGATTTGGTAATGCGCCTACTTCAATCGCACCTCTTTCACCAGCTCTTCTAGGTATCCAGGAAAGTTTTGAATTAGTTTTTTCTGCTACTTCTAATACGGCACTCAAAGTTCCTGGGCTTGCTGCTGCTCTTTCTCCTACAAGAATTATTGATTCCTGAGCAATGTTTAAACCACGGATAACTTTTGCTTCATCTCCTGGCTTGGTGGCAATTACTTCAGCATTTATTTTTTCTAATCCACGACTTAAATAAGGAGCGATTGCAATGATGTTAATTTTAGATTTTGCCACTGCTTTTCTTAAACGCAAAAATACGATTGGAGACTCTTCTTCTGGTTCAAAATTAACTAGGACAACATCTTTTGCTTTTTCTAAATCTGCGTAGGTAACTGAACCAGCAGAACCTGCCACAAAGTTTCCTAAGAAATCAAGTTCTTCAACACTATTTACTCTGTTTCTAAAATCAATGTCATTTGTTCCTAAAGCCAAACGAGCAAACTTGGAATAAGCGTAAGCATCTTCCATTGTTAAACGACCACCAAGTAACACTGCAACTTTGCCATTAGCTTCTTTTAATCCTTTAGCAGCAAAATCAAGGGCGTCAGGCCAAAGTGCATCAACTTGTGTGCCATCTTTTGTGCGAACTTTTGGTTGAGTTAAACGATTAGTTTTTAAGTATGCAAATGCAAATCGGCCTTTGTCACAATTCCAATCCTCATTTACTTCAGGGTCTTCCCAAGCAAGTCTTCTCATTACAGTTTCGCGTCGATAATCAGTTCTTAATGAACAACCAGAGGCGCAATGTTCACATGTTGTTGGAACTGAAACAAGATCGAAAGGTCTTGATCTAAATCTGTAGGAAGAACTTGTTAGTGCTCCTACTGGACATATTTGAACGGTGTTGCCAGAAAAATATGAATTAAAAGGTTCATCAGTTGCGATACCAACTTGTTGTTTTGCTCCACGTTCTAATAATTCAATGAAAGGATCTCCCGCAATTTCTTCTGAAAATCTGGTGCATCGAGCACATTCAACGCAACGTTCTCTATCAAGCAAAATCTCTGTGCTTAATTCAATTGGTTTAGGAAAAGTTCTTTTCTCAATTTCAAATCTTGATTCAGCGCGCCCTGCTGTCATTGCCTGATTTTGCAATGGGCATTCGCCACCTTTATCGCAAACTGGGCAATCAAGTGGATGATTTATTAACAAGAATTCCATAACTCCAGCTTGTGCATCTTCAGCAACTTTTGAAGTCATTTGAGTCTTAACAACCATTCCCTCTGTTAAAGGAATTGCGCAAGATGGTTGTGGTTTAGGCATTCCTTCAATTTCAACTAAGCACATTCGACAAGCTGCAACTGGTGCTAAAGCAGGATGATCACAAAATCTTGGAACAAACGTTCCCATTCTTTCTGCTGCTCTAATAATTAATGTTCCTTTAGGAACTTGAACTTGAATTCCATCAATGGTTGCTGTGATCAAATTATCTGTTTTTGTTTGCTTGTTATCAGATGTTAATGTCATCACACACCTGCTTTGTCAAAAATAGTTGTAGCACTTGGTGGAAACGATGCATCTGCTGCAATTCTGGTTGCATCTCTAAATTCATCAGCAAAATATTTCATTGCACCAGGAAACGGTGTTGCCGCAGCATCACCTAAAGCACAGAAGGATCTGCCAGCAATTTGTCCGCACACATCATTAATTACTGATAATTCTTCTTCTTTACCTTTGCCATGTTCAAACTTTTCCAAAATTCCTGTTATCCAATATGTACCTTCACGACAAGGTGTGCACTTTCCGCAAGATTCATGTTTATAAAATTCAAGCCATCTACTTACAGCTTTAACAACACTTGTGGTGTGATCAAACATCATTGGTGTGCCAGTACCAAGCATGGTTCCAGCAGCACTTAAATCTTCGTAAGTCATTGGAATATCAATATGTTCTGGTGTCAACATTGGCACTGAAGATCCACCAGGAATCCAAAACTTTAATTTACTTCCCTTACGCATCCCACCGGCATAATCAAGAAGTTCACTCATTGTTGTACCAAGGGCTGCTTCAAAAATTCCTGGGCGATTAACGTGACCAGAAACTGCAAACAATTTAAATCCTGGAGATTTTTCTGTTCCCATTGATTTAAACCAATCGGCACCATTCAAAATAATTGCAGGAACACTTGCCAAAGTTTCAACGTTATTAACAACTGTTGGTGAGGCATAAAGTCCTGCAACTGCAGGAAATGGTGGTTTTAATCTTGGTTGACCGCGTCGACCTTCTAGTGAATCAAGTAGTGCTGTTTCTTCACCACAAATATAAGCACCAGCTCCTGCATGAACAACAATGTCTAAATTAAATCCTGAACCTTGAATATTTTTACCAAGAAAACCTGCTGCATAAGCTTGCTCCACAGCATTCATCACTCTTCTTATTGCGTGTGGAACTTCTCCGCGAATATAAATAAAAGCCTTATTTGCTCGAATTGCATAAGAAGCAATTGCCACACCTTCAACTAATGAATGTGGATTTGCCAACATAAGTGGAATATCTTTGCAAGCACCTGGTTCTGATTCATCAGCGTTTACAACTAAGTAGTGTTCTTTTCCATCATTTTGCGGAACAAATGACCATTTCATTCCAGTTGGAAAACCTGCACCACCGCGACCTCTTAAACCTGAGTCTTTAACAATTCCAATAACTTCATCGGGTGTTATTTTCAAAGAGTTAGTTAAAGCAACATAGCCACCATATTTTTTGTAACTTTCAATTTCAAATGATTTTGGATCATCCCAATGAGCGGTAAGTACTGGTGTTAATGCCATTTTATTTCACACCTTTTCCTGCAGGTGCACTCATATTTCTTTGCTTAGCAACTCTTAAACCTGCAAGCATTGAATCATCAGCTAAGGGTGAATCAGCATATTTTCCGTCATTAAATCCTGCTAACAATCTTTCGGAATCTGAAATTGAAGTGATTTGTACACCACGAGTTGATTGAACAGGTGCACCAAGTTTTAGTTTTTCAATTAATTCTCTTAAAGATTTTGGTGTCATTGAATCCATAAATTCCCAATTGACTGTGACAACTGGTGCAACGGTGCAAGCAGCTTGACATTCAATTCTTTCAATTGTGAATAAGCCTTCTACAGTTGTTTCGTCATGTCCTATGCCAAGAGTGTCAGTTAATTCTTTCCATAATTCATCTCCGCCAAGCAATGCACATAAAGTATTTGTGCACACCCCAATGTGGTGTTTACCCATAGGAAATCTTTTAAACATTGTGTAAAACGTGGCAACTGCAGCTACTTCTGCTGGAGTTAAATCCAAGACTTTGGCGCAAGTTTGAATTCCTGCTGGGGAAACCATTCCTTGAATTGATTGCACATAATGAAGCATCGGAAGAAGTGCTGATCTTCTTTCTGGATATTTAGCTGCCAATATTTCTAAGTTTTTAATATCTTCCTCTGTGATGGCTCTAATACTCATCGATCAACACCACCCATTACTGGATCAATTGAAGCAACAGCAGCAACTAAGTCAGCTACTTGTCCGCCTTCACCCATTGGGCCAACTGCCTGCAAATTATTAAATGATGGATCGCGGAAATGAACTCGATATGGTTTTGTTCCACCATCACTAATTACTAATGCACCAAGTTCTCCTCTAGGAGATTCGATTGCAACATAGGCTTGTCCAGCTGGAACTTTGAATCCTTCGGTTACTAACTTGAAATGATGAATTAGAGATTCCATTGATTGGCCCATGATTTTTCTGATGTGATCAAGTGAGTTTCCTAAACCATCTGAACCAAGTGCTAATTGAGCAGGCCAGGCAATTGATTTATCTTCAACCATTACTGGTCCTGGTT
>DAIRXT010000004.1:0-28706 GCA_036819575.1 Candidatus Nanopelagicales bacterium
CCAAAGCACTCTTTGAAAACCTAAAACTTGACCGAGTCAGAGTCAGATTGGTGGGCGTTCGGGTTGAGAAACTAGAAGAAGCCCAAAATGCCACCCGCCAGCTTCAGCTGGGGGAAAGTGAGAAGGGGTGGCGCGAAATCGACCAGGCCAGCGACAAAGCCAGTGCCCGCTTTGGGGAGGAGGCCGTCAAACCGGCTCGACTCATCGATTAAACAGTGTGGGCAAATATTGCATTGGAGAGCAAAAGCCGTATTCTTAAAAGTAAGTAGTTGAGCAAGAACCTCAACAGACCAGGGACAAAAAGTGGCACTTTCAGATCGTGAACAAAAGCTACTGGAGCAAATGGAAAAAGCTCTGTATGCCGAAGATCCAAAGTTTGCCTCCTCCCTTCGCCGCTCCGGTCTCACAATTGCCCCAGGAGAACGTCGTCACGTAATTTTTGGGCTAGTAGCCCTGCTTGGTGGATTGGCTCTAGTTTTTGGTTCCGTAGTTTCTAAAACAGTAATCATTGGAATACCTGGATTCTTACTTGTCTTAACCGGATTTGTTTTCATTGCTCGTGGATTACAAGAACCAGTTTCTGCTGCCACTCCCACACCTAAAAAAGTTAGGAACAGAACCAAAAATTCTAATTTGATGTCAAGACTTGAAGAGCGCTGGCAACAACGCCGCGATAGTGGCCTTTAAATTACTTTTTCTTTATCACTGAGATAACTGCAAAAACAATTCCTAAGATAAAGCTTAAATAGCTTAAGGGAATCAAGAAAAATGGTTCTACTAATACGCCATTTTCGTTTACTGAAGAACCAATAACATTAAATAACAGCGTGGAAAGAATTGTTATTGAGATAAATAAATAAGCTAGTTTTCTACTAATCTTTTTCAAGATAACTACTTTCTTACTTTAGCTTTTTTCCTTGATTTAACAGGCTTTTTTGGGGCAAACCAAGTTTTCCAAATAGCCAAAATAGATGTGTAAACAGGCAAACTTAAAATCAAAACTTTAGTTAAAAGACTTGGAGAATCAAGAGGTTCGGAGTAATTAAGAGATAGAACTGTTATTGCTCCCACGTATAAAACTGAGACAGTGATTGAAACTGGTCTCAAAACCATAACCCTTACAGGGTGAGGAAACTTAATGTTTGTTAACTGCAAGGCACACAAAATTAATGAAATTACCACAACCCAATTAGGGGGAGTTTTCAAAAGTAGAAAACTTATAACAACTAGATTCCACATGCAAGGAAAACCAACAAACCAAGAGTCATTTGTTTTGTGATCGGTTCTTGCCCACCAAATAGCACAAGTCAAAAGAATTGTTCCGGCAACAAATGTTTCATAACGCTCAGGCATCATATTGGTATTGAGAAG
Organism: Candidatus Nanopelagicales bacterium; assembly: GCA_036819575.1. Lineage (GTDB taxonomy): Bacteria > Actinomycetota > Actinomycetes > S36-B12 > UBA5976 > ATZT02. The sequence continues at coordinate 1,372 of DAIRXT010000004.1, forward strand.
AAACATCACAGGAATAATTACGTAAGTAAAGTAGTCAACAATTTCGTCTAAAACCACACCACTGAGCCATGGTGCATGAATTACTACATCTAATTTCCTAGCTATTGGTCCATCAATGGCATCCAATATTTGGCACACAATTAGCCAGATCAGAGAGTCTCTAACTCTGCCATCAATGATTGCCTGCAAAGCCAACATTCCAAAAACTGCTCCACTTGCTGTGAATACGTGTAATGCGTATCCAGCATTTCTTTGAGCAATTGGGTTACGTGTGGTTGCCATCGCTTCATCCTAGGTGCAATGAGAAATCCAATTAGTCGGGATTGAGCCCTCGGGCAGGGGAGAAGGTGGGGGCAAAAGTGAAAATAATGGGGGCTGGGGGTTGATTTTGGAGGGAAAGGGAGTATTGTGGACGAAACGCCTTTTTTGGGGTGTTTGGGTGACTCGGCCAGAGGCTGATCGAGTCCTAGGGGATCAAGACAAAGGGGAGGCCTCATGTTTCTGGGCACTCACGCCCCACGTCTAGACGACAAAGGTCGTTTAGTACTTCCTGCAAAATTTCGTGAAGGTTTTTCTAATGATGTGGTCTTGACTAAAGGTCAAGATCTTTCTGTTGTGATGTGGCCGGCAAGTGAATTTCAAATTTATGCGCAACGTTTACGTGAAGCTTCTAGAAATGATGCACGCGTCAGAAGCTATTTAAGAGTTTTCTTTTCATCAGCATTTGATGACCAAATTGATAAACAAGGTCGAATTACTTTACCTACTGCGTTAAGAGAATATGCACGACTAGATAGAGACGTCATTGTGGTTGGCGCTGATACCACTGTTGAAATTTGGGATCCAAAAGCTTGGGAAACATATTTGGCCGAAGCTGAACCAAAGTTTGCTGCAACTGCTGAAGAGGTGGTGCCAGGAATCTTTTAAAAGCTGACTAGTTAAACGAAAACATTTTTCGTTTCGCTTGAGGCCTCTCTCTGCAAATTATTGTCCGCCGACTTTCTTCCCCGAAGCCGGAAGCAATGTTTGCAGAGGGGGACCTCGGTGAAACGCAAAGCCGAAATGTTAGGGGAAAGGGGAGAAAGAAAATGACTGAAAAGTCGTTAGAGCAACAACACATTCCAGTTATGTGTAATCGTGTTCTTGAATTATTCTCACCTGCCTTAAGCGTTTCTGATCCAGTTCTTATTGATTGCACACTTGGTTTAGCTGGTCATACCGAATCCCTGCTGAAAGAATTTCCAAGTTTAAAAGTTATCGGTTTTGATAGAGATCCAGTTGCAATTGAAAGAGCAAAACAAAGATTAGGTCAATTATCTAATCGAGTGGAATATGTCAATGAAACCTACGATCAAATTGAAAAAGTCTTAGACGGCAGAAAGGTAAATGGAGTTCTATTTGATCTAGGTGTTTCCTCAATTCAACTAGATGAAGCAAATAGAGGTTTTTCCTACGCCCAAGATGCACCGTTAGATATGCGTATGAGTTCTAAAGATTTGTTAACTGCCGCCCAGATTTTAAATACATATGACGTTAAGGAATTGACTTACATATTAAGCACTTATGGTGAAGAAAAATTTGCAAAAAGAATTGCCCAAGAACTAGTAAAAAGAAGAAGTACTAAACCGTGGGAAACAACATCTGAATTAGTAGAACTAATTAAAGATGTAATTCCTGCTCCAGCTCGTAGAACTGGTGGAAATCCAGCAAAAAGAACATTCCAAGGTTTAAGAATCGCAGTTAACAACGAATTACAAATATTAGAAAATGCTCTGCCCCAAGCTATGGCTGCACTAGTTGTGGGTGGGCGAATTGTGGTTTTGTCCTATCACTCATTGGAAGATCGAATTGTTAAAAATGCCTTAAGAGAGAAAACTTCCATAATTGATGTTCTTCCAGGTTTACCAGTTTTACTTTCAAAGAACACTGCTCCATTTGAACTGGTAACAAGAAAAGCTGAGCAAGCAAGTCAAACAGAAATTGCAGAAAATCCTCGTGCTACTTCAGTTCGCTTACGAGTGGCCCAACGAGTGGGGGTAGCAGCATGAGTGTTGCACCAATTTCCTTAAGCACCCCACAAGTAACACCTAAACAAATTGCTGCAGTTGGTTTTGGTCTAATAATTTCTGGAATCATTTTGATAGGAATGCTAGGTGGGCTAGTAGTAAATACTTTGCTTTCACAAGGACAATTTGAAATTCAAGAATTGCAAAATAGATCTATTGCTCTAGCAGCAGAACACGAAATTTTAGCGCAAAACGTTTCTCGTTTAGAGTCACCAGAAATTTTAAAAAACCGGGCCTTAGAAATAGGAATGATTCCAAGTCCTGGTTCTGCCTTTATTGATCTTCGTGATGGTCGCTTGCTTGGTGCTGGGGTAGATCCCATTTTGAGTGAACCAGATTTAAATGTTGTTACCCCAAAGAGTGTGCCATGAATCCAAACGAAGTAATAAGACTCAAAACTGGTCCACGCAGAATGCGTGGTGCATTAGCTTTTTGTTTTATTGTCTTATCAATATTTGCGATTAGATTGTTCCAACTTCAAGCTCTAGATGCTCCACAACTTGCTGCAACTGCAGCAGAAAATAGAACTAGAACTCTTGTTTTGCCAGCCCAACGCGGTGAGATCACAGATAGAAAAGGTGCTCCCTTAGCTATAACTGTTGATGCCCGAGATATCACCGTTGATCAATCAATGGTGCTAGATCCTCTGGCTACCGCAAATGCAATTTCTTCTATAACCGGTGTTGAAGTGGCAACTTTATTACCAGAATTATCTGGAGATCGAAAATTTAATTATGTTTTGAAAAAAGTAACACCTGAGCAGTGGGCCAAAATTAAGGAACTAAAACTTCCAGGAATATTCAGTGAAAAGACAAGCAAAAGAATTTATCCTTCAAACACCCTTGCTGCCAGCACTATTGGATTTGTGGGCGGAGAAGATAAGGGATTAGCTGGTTTGGAATATGGATTTGAAAAAGAATTAGCAGGCTCGCAAGGAGAAGTAATCGTTGAAATTAGTGCTGGAGGAAGACCTCTTCCTGCAGGTATTTCATCTGAGAAAAAACCAGTTCCTGGAACTGGAATCAGATTAACTATTGATCGTGATTTGCAATTTGTAGCTGAGCAATCATTAGCAGCAAGAGTGGAGTTTGCTCAAGCAGAAAGTGGAACTCTAGTTGCAATTTCTCCTAAGACAGGAAAAATTTTGGCTCTGGCAACTTATCCAACATTTGATGCTAATAAACCAAGTGAAGCTCTTCCAGGAGTAACTGTTAACCACGCATTAGTCAACGCATATGAACCAGGTTCAACTGCAAAAGTTATGACGCTTGCTGGACTATTGAACGAAGGTGTTGCTAATCCAACTACTGCTTTAACAATTCCACCAGTGTTAAAGCGAAATGGAAAAACTTTCCATGACCATGAACCACATGGAACATTGAGATTAACCATGACTGGAGTACTAGCTAAATCAAGCAATATTGGAACTATTCAAGCAGCAGAATTAATGGGTGCTGAAAAGTTTAATTCTTACTTAACAAAATTTGGTGTGGGCCAAGCAACAGGAATGCAATTTCCAGGAGAGTCAAAAGGTCGACTTCCTAAATTAGAAAAATGGTCTGGTACAAGTTTTCCCACTTTTGCATTTGGACAAGGTTATATGGTAACTGCTGTTCAAATAGCCAGTATGTATGCCACAGTTGCAAATGATGGTGTTCGAATTAATCCATCATTAATCGAAGGTTATGTAATGCCAAACGGGGTTTATCAACCAGCAGCAGAACCAGAAAAAACTCAAGTTATATCTGCTGAATCTGCCAAAATATTAAGAGAAATGATGGAAACTGTAGTTTCAGATGAAGGAACAGCTCCACTTGCAGGTATTCCAGGTTATCGAGTTGCCGGTAAAACAGGAACAGCGCAATTAGTTGATCCAGCTTGTAAGTGTTATTCGACAGATGTGATTGCATCTTTTATTGGCATGGCTCCAGCTGAAAATCCTGAGATTGTTGTTGCAGTTGCAATACACAAACCAAATAATGGTCGTTACGGTGGAATGTTGGCAGGACCAGTTTTCAAAGAGGTTGCGCAATATTCTTTACAACAACTAAGTATTCCTCCATCAACTGGTAAGCCAACTGGCTATCCAGTGGAGTGGTGATTTAGATGAAGTTCGCTCGCCCCAAGGTAAAACCGGTGTCGTTGGGTGAGGTTGCAAAAAAATTTGATTTAGATTCAAATGTAAATGATGTGAAGATAACAGGAATTACACATAACACAAAAAGTGTTGAACCAGGTGATCTTTTTGTTGCTTTAAGTGGAGAAAAAAGCCATGGGGCACAATTTGTTTCAGAAGCTTTAGCAAATGGGGCCAGCGCTGTTCTAACAGATGATGTGGGACAAAACTTAATCACAGATAAACAGATCCCTGTGATTTCCACAAAAAATCCACGTCACCTATTAGGTGATCTTTCTTCATTCGTATTTGGAAACCCATCACATTCACTGAAAGTATTTGGCATTACTGGAACAAATGGAAAAACAACTTCAGCTTGGCTAATGAGATCTGGATTAGAGAAATGCGGAATTCCAACTTCTTTACTTGGTACAGCAGGAATATCTATCGCAGGTACAAATTTACCTAGTTCTAGAACAACTCCAGAAGCCCCAGAATTGCAGGCACTTCTTGCTCTTGCTTTAGAAAAAGGATCTAAAGCAGTTTCAATGGAAGTTTCTTCACATGCTCTAACTTTAGAAAGAATTAATGGCACAAAATTTGCTTGCACAGGTTTTACAAATTTAAGTCAAGACCATCTAGATTTCCACAAAAACATGGAAGATTATTTTAACGCTAAAGCAAAACTATTTACTAAAGAATTCACCTCTCACGCAGTAATAACTGAAGTAGACCAATGGGGTAAGAAACTTTCACAGCAATTAACAGGCATAGATTTCATGACCCTGGGCGGTGATGTCCACAATGACTGGCGAGTCAGTGACATCACCGCTGCCTTAGGTCACGTTTACTTTGAATTATTTGATCCAAGAAATAAGCCATACAAAGTAACTTTAAGTTTTGCTGGATCCTTTAATGCTTACAACGCTGCTTTGGTGATAGCAATGGCAGATCAAATTGGTGTTGATACAAAAGAATTTATTAGTGGCATAAAAGCAACACAGATTCCAGGCAGAATGCAACCAGTTGTTATGCCTGGTGCCGCATTGGGAATTATCGACTACGCACATTCTCCAGAAGCAATCGACAATGTGTTAAGTGCACTTCGAAAGCAAACATTTGGAAAATTAATTGTTGTGCTGGGTGCTGGGGGAAACAGAGATTCTGAGAAAAGACCATTTATGGGCGCAGCTGGAGAGAAATACGCAGACCAACTAATAATTACAGATGATAATCCAAGAGATGAAGATCCAAGTCAAATAAGAAAAGCTGTCTTAAGTGGTACCAAGGACAAATCAAAAGTTGTGGAGATTGGTAATAGAGCAGAGGCAATTAGACATGCTGCACAAATCGCAACAACAGATGACACCATTGCCATTCTTGGTAAAGGTCATGAAACCACCCAAGAAATTGCTGGTCAAGTATTTGATTTTGATGATGCCAAGCATCTTGAAGATGCTTTAAAGCAAAGGTTTGGAAAATCATGATTCCATTAACCCTCGAAGAGATTTCAGTTGCAATTAATGCAGCCAGCCATAACTTAGATTCAAATTTGAAAGTGACTGGAAAAGTTGTAATTGATTCAAGAAAAGTCTCTCAAGGTGATCTTTTTGTAGCTATAAACGGTGAGAAAGTTGATGGACATGATTTCTGTCATGAAGCAATTAAGCAGGGAGCAATTGCTGTTATCTCGTCCAAAGAATTAGTTGGTATTCCTACGCTATTGGTAAAAGAGGGAAATGCTGCCTCAAAGAATGTTGATCAACCAACCGTTATTGCCTTAGGTAAATTAGCCAGTTATTTGTTAATGAAATTACCCGATATTTTTAAAATTGCTGTAACAGGTTCGTCAGGTAAAACAACAACTAAAGATTTGTTATTTGATTTAGGAAATTTGATTGGGCCAACTGTGGCCCCAGTAGGAAGTTATAACAATGAAATTGGAATGCCCCAAACAATTCTTGAGTGTGATGAAAAAACAAAAGTGCTAATACTTGAGATGGGTGCCAGAGAAGTAGGAAACATTAAGAAACTCTGTCAGATAGCAAAACCTGATACTTCAATTCTATTAAACATAGGATCAGCTCACATCGAGATTTTTGGTTCAAGAGAACTTATTCTTAAAACAAAGAGTGAAATAATTGAGTGTCTCAACGCTGAAGATGTAGCTGTGTTAAACCACGAAGATGAGACTTTTTCTAAGCAAAAAACTAAAGCCAAAGTTGTAAGCTTTGGTTTAAGCGGAGCAGATGTCAGTGCTAAAAATGTGGTGCTTAATGATAAAGCGCAAGCATCTTACGAGTTGGAATTTGAAGGAAAAGTAAGTCAAGTAAATTTGAAATTAGTTGGAGCACATCAAGTCTCTAACTCATTAGCCGCTGCAGCCGTATTTCTTAAAAAAGGATTAGACATTGATCTAGTAGCAAAAACTTTGTCGAATTCAGTAGCAAAAAGTAAGTGGCGCATGCAGGTAGAGGTAAACAGTAAAAATGTCACAGTAATAAATGATTCTTATAACGCTAATCCTGAATCCATGAAAGCTGCAATTAGAACTCTTAAGCAAGCTGGGGCAGATAAAAAAACATTTATCATTGTTGGTGAAATGCTGGAGTTAGGTTCAGATTCAAAACAAATGCATGAAGAGGTTGCAGACTTAATTCAAAAGTTAGGTGTTAAAAAGACGCTAGTAGTTGGAAATGGCGCAAAAATTGTTTCAGATTATCTATCAAATAATGCCTATAAAGGACGTCTTGAATTCTGCATGGATATCGATTCTGCAATATCGAAAACTAAAGAAATGGTTGAAATTAACGACGTAGTCTTAGTTAAAGCATCTAGAGCAATAGGTCTTGAGCGAGTCGCAAATGCATTAATGAATGATTTCAGCGAGAATTTGACCAACACCAATAATCAGGAGGTCGGTCCGTGAGGCTGATCATCATTGCTGGTGTTTTTTCTATGATTTTTTCTCTGTTTGCAACACCGTTATTGATTAAGGCTTTGCGCAGACGAGGTCGTGCACAAGCAATAAGAGTTTCTGATGGCGATATCAAGTACCCAGAACACAATTCAAAAGTTGGCACACCATCTATGGGTGGACTTGCAATTCTTGGTGGAACCATTGTTGGTTATTCGATGGCACATTTAATTTTGTGGAGACCACCAACACTGTCAGCTCTTATGGCAATAGGTTTAATGATTGGTTTAGCAATTGTTGGTTTCGCAGATGATTACTTAAAAATTTATAAACAAAATAGTAGGGGAATTAGAGCACGAACTAAACTTCTTGGCCAAGCATTTGTGGCTTTTATTTTCGGTTACGCAACTCTTAATTACCCAGATGAATTAGGTAGAACTCCAGGTTCAACAGCACTTTCATTTGTAAGAGATACAAACTTTATCTTGCCAACAATTTTGTTTGTTCTCTTAGTTTGGTTTTTAGTAACAGCAGCAACTAATGCAGTGAACTTGACAGATGGCTTAGATGGCTTAGCTGCCGGCGCAGCAGTTCTTACTTTAGGTTCATACATTTTGATCGGAGTTTTTCAGTTCAATCAAAATTGTTCATTTGAAAGAAACGCAACGTGTTATGACGTTAGAGATCCACTTGATTTGGCAGTTTTTGCAGCCGCAGTTGCTGGAGCATGTATTGGATTCTTGTGGTGGAACACAACACCAGCCCAAATATTTATGGGTGACACTGGTTCATTAGCAATAGGTGGTGCAATTGCTGCCTTAGCGATAATGACACGTACTCAACTATTAATGGCCTTTTTAGCTGGGTTGTTTGTTTTGATTACAGTTTCGGTAATTTTGCAAGTTAGTTCCTACAAGTTAACCGGTAAACGTGTTTTCAAGATGGCACCTCTTCATCATCATTTTGAAATGTTAGGTTGGCCTGAAATTCAAATAGTTGTTCGTTTTTGGGTAATTCATGGTGCATTAGTTGCTGGTGGATTAGCACTTTTCTATGCAAGTTGGGTAAGGGCATGATTGATTGGTCACGACACAATAGGCAAAGTGACTGGACAAAGATAAATGCTTGTGTTGTTGGTTTAGGCGTTGCAGGTTTTGCAGCAGCTGATGCACTAATTGAAGTTGGAGCACAAGTAACTGTTATTGATAACGGTAACGGTGATATTCAAAGAGAACATGGCACAGTTCTTGAAATACTTGGAGCACAGATTTATCTTGACTACAAAGGTGAAATTCCTGCTAATACAAATTTATTGATTGTTTCTCCCGGAGTTAAACCCACTGCACCAATAATTATTGAAGCTCAAAGCAAAAATATTGAAATTTGGGGTGAATTCGAGCTAGCGTGGAGATTAAGAACTCTTGATTATCCAGCACCATGGTTGTGTATAACTGGCACAAATGGAAAAACTACAACTGCTTTAATGCTTTCTTCTATTTTAACTTCCGCAGGATTTAAAGCACCCGCTGTGGGAAATATTGGTGATTCTTTAGTAAGTGCTGTTATGGACCCAATTCCAGCTGATGTTTTTGCAATTGAAGTAGGTGCGCCACAATTACCATTTGTTAAATCAATGTCTGCTCATTCGGCAGTGGTATTAAATCTGGCTCAAGATCATTTAGATTTCTTTGGAAACTATGAAAATTACGGAAATACAAAAGCAAAAGTTTACAAGCAGGTTCAAAAAGCAGCTATCTATAACGTTCAAGACAGTGCGACTGAAAAAATGGTACAACAAGCAGATGTAGTTGAAGGTGCAAGAGCAGTCGGATTTACTTTAGGAATACCTGGATTATCGATGCTTGGGGTTGTGGAAGATTTTCTAGTTGATCGTGCTTTTGTGGAAGAAAGAAATACTCACGCACAAGAACTTTGCTCAATTGAAGATATTCAACCAAATGCACCTCATAACGTCGCAAATGCTTTAGCTGCAGCAGCATTAGCAAGGTCATATGGTGTTGAACCCGGTCATGTTAGAGATGGACTAAGAAGCTTTGTTCCAGCACCGCATCGAATCTCTGAAGTTGGTGAATTCAACGGTGTTACTTATATTGACGATTCCAAAGCAACTAATTGTCATGCTGCACAGATGTCAATTAAGGCCTACGACAAAGTTGTTTGGATTGCTGGGGGACAAGCAAAGGGTCAGGATTTCACTGAACTGATTAAACAAAACAGCAAGAATTTAAAGGCCGTAGTTTTATTAGGTCAAGATAAGCAATTCATTGCTGATTGCCTAAAACAGTTAGCCCCTGAAATTCCATTTACATTGATTGAAAGAACTGACGAAGAAGCTATGACCGAGGTTGTTTTAGCTGCAGCCAATTTTGCTCAAGCCGGTGACACAGTTTTGTTGGCCCCAGGTTGTGCCTCGTGGGACATGTTTAAGGACTACAAAGCTCGTGGAAACGCATTTGCAGAGGCAGTTAAAAAAACGCAAGGAACTAAATAATGTCAACTCATAATCAAATTAAAAATAATGATGTTATCTCGGAAACAAAATTATCAGCGAATTTGTATTACGCACTACTAATAGCAACCCTTAGCTTACTTTTTATCGGAATTATTATGATTTTATCTGCTTCCACTACAGTTTCATATAAGCAATTTGATAACCAATACATAATATTTCTTCGTCAACTAATGTTTGCTGGAATTGGCATAATATTTATGTTAGCGATTTCATTCTTGCCGAAAATATTCTTTTACAAGTGGGCCAAAGTCGGTCTATGGATTTCAATAGCGTTATTAATTTTGGTCTTGATACCTGGAATTGGAATATCAGTAGCTGGTCAAAGAAACTGGATAAGTTTATGGGGACCTTTTAGATTGCAGCCAAGTGAGATCGCCAAGCTCGCCCTAATTGTTTGGGGATCAGTTGTACTAAGTAAACAAATTCGTTCAAAAATTACTACTTGGCAAAATTTACTTGTTCCAGTTTTTCCAGTGGGTGCAATTGTTGCCATTCTGGTAATCATGGAAGGTGATCTGGGAACTGCCCTAATTATTGGACCTATTTTGTTGTCACTATTTTTTGCAGTCGGAGCACCAGTTAAGTTATTTACTTGGTCTGCCTTGGCTGGATTGTTAGCAATATTAGTTCTCTCAATTCAAGAAAGTTATCGTATTCAAAGATTTTTGTCATGGATTTATCCAACCGCAGAAAACCAAGATGCAGGTTGGCAAGTAACACATGGAAAATATGCACTTGCCTCAGGTGGATGGACTGGAATTGGTTTAGGTGCAAGTAAAGAAAAGTGGGGTTGGTTACCTGCTGCTCACACAGATTTTATCTTTGCAGTGGTGGGTGAAGAAATTGGTTTGATTGGCACAGTAATTGTTCTTATTCTTATTGGAACAATTGCTTATGTTGCACTTACTTTAGCGAGAAGGACTAATGATTTATTTACTAAACTGATTGCTACTGGAGTTATGGCATGGATCGTTGTTCAATCAATTATTAATATTGGCGCTGTAATTGGGTTATTACCGGTTACTGGAGTTCCTTTACCTCTGGTTTCTTATGGTGGATCCTCACTAGTATTTACAATGAGTGCAATTGGGGTATTGATGGCAGTTCTCAGAGCTGAACCAAGTGTTAAAGCTGAATTAAAGAAGAAAAAATCATTAAGAGCAATTAGATGACCGTAATTGCACTTGCAGCTGGTGGCACTGCTGGTCATATCGAACCTGCACTTGCGTGTGCTAAAGCAATCAAAGAAAAAGACAGTTCTGTTGAAGTTTTTGTGGTTGGTACAGAAAAAGGATTGGAAAGAACTCTTGTTCCCCAACGAGGTGTGGAATTAGCAATTATTCCATCAACTCCTATGCCTCGAAAGGTAAACTTATCTCTTTTCTCTTTACCCTTTCGACTTTTTGCCGCTACCAGAATTGCCCAACAACTACTTAGAGATAGAAAAGTTAATTGTGTAGTTGGTTTTGGTGCATATGTGTCATTACCAGTTTATTTAGCAGCTAAAAAATTGGGTGTACCAATAATTGTTCATGAGGGAAACAAAAAAGCAGGTTTAGCAAACAGAATTGGTAGCAGGTTTGCAAAACAAGTGTTTCAAATGTTTCCTGGGTCAATAAAGGGTGCTTTAACAATTGGAATGCCTTTAAGAAGAGAGATCAGTACTTTAGATAAGGATTCCACCAGATTAAATGCAAGAAAAAGTTTTGGATTAGCAAATGATAAGAAAACAGTTTTAGTCTTTGGGGGTTCCCAAGGATCAGCCTTCATTAATCAAGTAATTTCTGAATCATTAGAACAATTACAAAAAATGGATATACAGATTCTGCACTCAATAGGAAACAAAAATAGTGTTGATGAAGCCACCAAAAAATACGACTTCTACCACCCAGTTTCATATATTGAAAAAATGGAATTGGCTTACGCAGCAGCCGATTTAGTTGTCTGCAGAGCTGGTGCCATGACTATTGCTGAACAAACTGTCTTGGCTATTCCAGCTATCTATATTCCGTTTGCTTCAGGTAACGGGGAACAGCGCGAGAATGTTTCTGAACTTGTTAAAGACGGCGGCGGATCACTGATTTTGGAATCTGAATTAACATCAAACTTATTAGTCTCAAGAATAAGAGAAATCTTTGAAAGTCCAACAAAGCTTGCGCAAATGTCACTTGCTGCAGGCAAGCACGCTCTGCGCGATGCTGATCAAAAAGTTGCTGAGAGCGCGTTAGCCTTGGCAAGTGCCCACAAATAGATTTGATAGCCATTTATGAACAAAGAGATTGCTGAATTAGGCAAAGTTCATATTTTAGGTTTAGGTGGCGCTGGAATGTCTGGAATTGCCAGACTCTTAGCAGCCCAAGGCGTTGAAGTAAGTGGCACAGATGCCAAAGAGTCAAGAAGACTTGAATCACTCAGAAAACTGGGCGTAAAAGTTTTCGTGGGACATTCCCCAAACAATTTACTTGAAAGTCAAACAGTTATTTTCTCAACTGCCATAAAAGAAAACAATCCAGAATTACAAGCTGCTCGAGAAAAGAATTTGAAAATTCTCAAGAGATCCGATGCACTTGGAGTGTTAACTAGACAGTTTGAAACCATTGCAGTTTCAGGAACACATGGCAAAACCACAACAACTTCAATGGTCACAGTTGCCCTGCAAGCATGTGGTGAAGATCCTTCATTTGCAATTGGAAGTGAGCTGTCTGAAACAGGTTCAAATGCACACTTGGGTGAGGGAAGCAATTTCATAGTTGAGGCAGATGAATCAGATGGTTCATTCTTACATTTGTCACCAAAGGTTGCTGTGGTAACAAATGTGGAACCAGATCATTTAGATTATTGGGAAACATTTGAAAGAATTGAAAAAGCCTTTGTTGAATTTTGTGAGTTAACCAAAGCAAGAGATGGATTTGCTGTTATCTGCGCTGATGACAAGGGTGGGCAAAAACTTATCGGCCAAGTTAAATCAAAGGGTGTAAAGGTTTTAACTTATGGAACAGCACCAGAATCTGATTTACAGATCAAAAATGTTAAGCCAGGTCTTCCAGGACATAGTTTTGATGTGGTTTTCCAAGGCGTTGAATTAGGAAATATCCAACTAAAAGTTCCTGGACTGCATAATGCATTGAATGCAGCAGCTGCATTAGTTGTTGGTTTAGGACTAGGAAAAGAATTTAATCAATTAAGTAGTGGTATATCTAAATTCACAGGAACCAGAAGAAGATTTGAATTTAGGGGAAGTGCTAATGGAATTAGGGTTTATGACGATTATGCACACCATCCAACCGAAATAACTGCAACGCTAAAAGCTGCAAGAGATGTTGTAAATGGTGGCAATATTGTTGTGGCATTCCAAGCACATCACTATTACAGAACTGCTTTATTTAATAAAGAGTTTGGTGAGGCCCTAGGTTTAGCTGATCAAGTAGTGGTCTTAGAAGTTTTTGCACCGGGCGAGGAAGCAATTCCTGGTGCCAGTGGACAAACAATGGCTTCATTGGTTCCTCTGTCGAAGGAAAGAGTTATTTTTGAACCATCTTGGTCAAAAGTTGCCCAGCATTTAGTTGACAGAGCCAAACCAAATGACATCATCATGACTTTGGGAGCAGGAGATATTGGTTTACTGGCCCCAGAGGTTTTGACTTTGCTAGAAGCACGTCAGAAATCGTGATCAGAAAAAAAATAAGAAGAAGGATTGTTTTTGTAATTCTTCTTTCTGCAGCAATAACCTCAACAGTTTTATACATCGGGTATTACTCAAATCTATTGATTATTAAAAAGATTGATGTTCGAGGTGCAAACCAAGTGCCTGTTCAACTAATTACCGATACGGCCCAAATTAGTTTGAACACTCAACTTCTAAGAGTTCCCACCAGTATTGTTGTGGAAAGGCTTACAACCATTAGTCAAATTGGAAGAGCAGAAGTAAGAAGAGGTTGGCCTTCTACTTTGGTAATTGAAGTAACTGAGCGAATTCCTTTAGCCCTTACTGATACTCCAGCCGGAAGATTTTTAGTGGATGCTTCGGGAATTGCTTATCTTCCAGCACCAGGTGATGCAAATTTTCCATTAATTTCAGGACCAGATGATGCTTCAAGATCGGTAAGTATTTTGGCATGGCAAAGTTTTCCTGATTGGTTGAAAGCAGAAGTGGTTATTACTAATACAGATAACCCAAATTCAATTTGGTTCACATTAACAAGTGGAAGAAAAGTAATCTGGGGAGATTTAAATAAAGCAGAAGAAAAAAGTGCTGTCCTTAAAGTTCTGCGTAGGATGGCTGGATCAATTTATGATGTTTCAACACCAGAAGTTCCGGTAGTTAAACCTTAAAAATCGTTTGTGGCAACGTATTTGATTTCCAAATACTCATCTATTCCTTCATATCCACCTTCACGTCCAAGACCAGATTGCTTAACGCCACCAAATGGGGCTGAAGGATCTGAAACTAAACCTCGATTTAATCCAATCATTCCAACTTGAAGAGCTTCACTGACTTTTAATCCTCGCGCAAGATTTTTAGTATAGATATAGCCTGCAAGTCCGTATTCAGATTTATTTGAAATCTTAAGGGCTTCAAATTCATCTTTTACTTTTACAACAGCTGCAACTGGGCCAAAGACTTCTTCAGAAATAATCTTGGCATCAGCAGAGACATTGCCTAAAACTGTGGCTGGGAAATAGCAACCAGGTCCAGGAGAAGGTTTGCCGCCAACTAATTGAGTTGCACCTTTACTAATTGCATCTGAGACCAATTCTTCAACTGAGCCAACAGCTTTTCTATTAACAAGTGGGGCAAGTGTTGTGTCAGTTGCTGTGCCGTGACCAACTTTTAAAGCACCCATTTTTTGAGCTAACTTGGAAACAAACTCATCATGAACTTGTTCTTGCACAAAAAATCTATTGGCAGCAGTACAAGCTTGACCACCATTTCTCATTTTTGCAATCATGGCTCCATCAATGGCAGCATCAATATCGGCATCATCAAGCACGATAAATGGGGCATTGCCACCAAGTTCCATGGAACAATTCAGAACTCTTTCAGCAGCTTTCTTTAAAAGCATCTTTCCAATACCAGTGGAACCTGTGAAAGATAATTTTCCAATTCGTTCATCAGCAAGGGCTGCATCTGTAAGCGGACCTGGTTGATTTGTTTGCAAAACCGAAACTGTTCCAGGAAGAGCGCCTGCTTCCAACATGATTTTACTTATTGCCAAGGCTGTCAAGGGGGTTTCTGAAGCTGGTTTCAAAATTGCAGCACATCCTGCTGCAAGTGCTGCTCCAACTTTTCTTGTGTACATTGCTGCTGGGAAATTCCAAGGAGTAATTAAAAATGCAATTCCGATTGGTTGTTTGTAGGTTAATATTTTGTTGGCACCACTTGGTGCGTTTCTAATTGATCCATCGATTCTTACTGCTTCTTCAGAAAACCATCTAAAAAATTCAGCTGCATAGGTAACTTCTGCTTTAGCATCAACTAAAGTCTTACCGTTTTCTAAAGACATTAACATTGCTAAATCATCTGATTGAGCAATCATTAACTCATAAGTTTTTCTCAAAACTTCACCGCGAACACGCGGTGCGGTCTTGGCCCATTTTTCTTGAGCAACGACTGCCAGTTCTAATGCCTTCTTAAGATCATTTACTCCCGCATTGGCTACTTTTGTTAAAACTTCACCATTGGCAGGATCGGTAACATTAAAAGGTTCATTTTCGCCATCAACAAATTTGTCTCCAATTAATAAGCCAATTGGAACTTTTGCCAAAAGTTTTTTGGTGACATCACTATTTGGATTAGCTACAGAATCAGGAACTTGCATCACTTGACTACTCATAATTAAATCCAATCACTTATGGAGCCAGTTTTTTGCTTGGGGGTTGGGTTAAAAAGGAATATCTTCGTCATTTTCACTTACTTCGGCTAAGGAGGCGGAAAGACCTAAAGCTTTTGCGACTCGATCATCGTTACTAATAAGTGGGATCGAAGCATTCTCAATTATTTCTCCCGTTTTTAAGTCAACCTGAAGTCCACCGATATCTGCTTGAACTTGTTCGGCGTTTGCAAATTCACACCACTTACTAACTTTGCACCAATTACAAGGTGGGTTAGGAGAGGGTGCAAAAAGTGTGTCACTTGCCCAACTATCAACCTGTTCTGCTAATTGAGACCATGCAGAAAGTTTTACATTGGCATCATCGCAATCCCAAGAAATTGTCTTGCATTCATCATTGGAAATTAGTTCAAGTTCTACTCGCTTGTTCTTAAAATTGCCTAGTTTTTCTGTTACTTCCTTAGGTAAACAATCTTCCACCATTAACCTAATTGCCAATGGCAATTGAGGATAAATATTAAAGTAGATATCCTTCTCAATGTCTTGGATGCTAGAAACTGTTTTAATCTCACGCCACACAAGATCATCACCATTTTTGTAAATAAGATCTGGCCTAGTGCTCACTGTGATATCAGCATCTGTATCAAGAGCTTCTATGGCTAACTCTGTTATGACTTTAGAATCTTTATTAATTGGGCAAGTCAATTGATGTTGAATTAAGAATGGTAAGGCTGTATTTGCTTCCTCTTGATTCCAACCAAGTTCTTTCGCAATTATTCCTAAACTTGAACTGGTAGGAATATCATCTTTAGTGCATTCTCGAGCTCTTTTATGTGCTTGTTCTAACCAAGCATGAACTAGTAAGCCGCGTTGTTGAGCATTGTTTTGTGTTTCTTGCGTTGTTCTAAGTCCAAGTTCATCTTGAAGAAAATATTGTCTGGGACATCTTCTGTAACTATGAAATTTTGAAGGTGAATACGCCTTTGGCCACGGAGCAAAAGCTGTTATACCCAGCAATCCTGGTCTATTTGGCAGAGTTGGACACATTGTGTTGGCACGACAACCTCTGCAACTTGGTCCAGGTTTTTGAGTTCCACCTTGCACCCTTTGCAAAACTATAGGTAATGTTTTTTCTTCAAACAGTTTTTTAGCACCAGTAATAGTGTCTTCTAAAACAATTGCTTGACTAGCATCAAGACATCCAAGTTCTCTTATCCGTACCTTCTCAGCTGGTTTTAAAATTTTATAAATTGGATCTCGAGGTGAACTCCAACTTGGTTCACTATGAGGAACCCCTTCAGCAAGAATGCGAGCGATAACTCCAGCTCTCACAGGGTTAATTGTTGTTAACCCAGCTTTGGAAAACTTAAGTGCTCTAAATTCTCTAATTTTTGAATCTGCTGAAGTTAAATAAATTCCCCAAGCAAACCATTCGGTATGAGAAGTTTCGGTGATATCAAAGGCTTGAATGATTTCTAAATCAGTAAAGTCAATTCCTTGAGCAGTATCTTCTTCGCGTGCTTTTTCCCAGGCCTTTAAGTAACCAGATAGAGCATCAATTGCCCATAATTTATGTGACTTCTCAACTTTATTTCTGGCATTCTTGATTGCTTCAATTATTGCACTTTCAGAAACTTCTTCAATATCTTCAAATTCATGAACAACTTTGTCATTGTTAATAGTTGATAAGAGTGCGTCTCTAACAATTCCTAATGGAAAAGATTCAAAGCTGGGGTAGCGAAGTTGAATGTAGCCTTCACCAATTTTTGCAGCTGGTCTTGACTTAAGGGAAATGAAATCTGAACATGCTCTGTTTTCTTCAGCACCAACTTGGGAAGCAGATATTCTTAAAAATCCAGTATTAGTAACGGGAAATCCTGGATGCCACTCTTGAGGTACTTGAATGCTCACGTATTTTCATCCCCAAATGGAAGCATTTCCATTCCAGAATTTTCTACATTTGATTTAGTGCGCACTCTTTTTTCAAGATTTAGGGTTTGAAGTAGTTCCTCAGACTCAGGTGTTCCAGGAATTGGTGCTTTAGCAGTTTTCGCAGGACAAGCTTTAACAAAAGCACATGATTTGCAAGCAGTTCCTGGATTTGCCATCCAGGTTTGTTTTGTTAAAGAAGAATCCATTTTTCTTCTAGTGGTAACTAAATGCTGCACAGCTCTATCTAGGGCAGACTTATAGGTGGGTCTTCTTACCCGATCTCTGCCAGGTAAATAAATTAATTCAACTTCTCCAACATTTAGTCCACTTTCTTTCAATCCAGCGGCATAAAGCATGACTTGACGAAGTGAATCAGTTAGGTATTGGGCAGGCGGTTTTTTTGAGGTTTTGTAATCAGTAATTCTTACAACATCATCTCGAGTCATTCTATCTAGTCGACCATAGAGTTTTACCGATTCAAATATTGCACTAACTGGTCGTTCAATATCTTCTATTTCAACCACAAGTTTGGTGGGATCCTCTAAATCAAAATAGCCTTTGAGAGACTCAGCACTTTTATCTTTTAGAGTGACGAGATCTTCTTCTTTCAGCCAAGATTTGTTGTTATTTATAACGGTTTCTCCGGTGTCGCGAAGAAGATTCCAGGCCACTTCTTTGGTTCTATTTTCTGATTTAATCTTAAGAAAATTTTCTAGAACATCATGAACCAAAGTTCCAATTATTTGGGGAAGACCAGCTGGCTCACGCCACCCTGCTACAGATGAAAACCAGTAAGCAAGTGAACATCTATCAAAACTAGATAACTGACTAGGGGAAACATGATTTGGTAATTGGTTTCCGATGTCGGCAACCTTGACTGCAACTAACTTATCTTCTGACACAATTTAATTTCTAGATATGTAGAAAACTTTCATCTACATCGACTTAACTGCAGCAACAACCTTGGACAATGAATCTTTAGCATCACCAAAGAGAAGTGTGGTTTTATCGTTGAATAGTAATTCATTTTCAACACCGGCAAAACCTGGTCGCATTGATCGCTTCATGAAAACAACTTGTTCGGCTTGATCAGCGTTGAGAATTGGCATGCCAAATATTGGAGAAGTTTTATCGGTTCGAGCAGATGGGTTTACTACGTCATTTGCACCCACAACTACGGCCACACTGGCATTTGAAAATTCTGAATTAATTTCATCCATTTCTTTTAATTGCTCATATGGAACATCAGCTTCGGCTAATAACACGTTCATGTGTCCTGGCATACGTCCTGCAACGGGATGAATTGCGTATTCAACTTCAACACCTTTGGAAATTAATAAGTCCACAAGTTCTCTTAATGTTTGTTGAGCTTGGGCTACTGCTAAACCATAACCTGGAACAATAATTACTTTTGAGGCATAAGTCAGCATTATTGCGATGTCATTTGGACCAGCACTTTTAACGGGACGATCAACTGCAGTACCTGCAGCACTTGTTGCTTTAGCGGTAAAGGCTCCAAAAAGAGTTGAAGTTAAAGGACGACCCATAGCTTTTGCCATCAACTGAGTAAGAAGTGTTCCTGATGCACCAACAAGTGTTCCGGCAACTAATAACAACACATTGTCTAGAACATAACCACTTGCTGCTACAGATAATCCAGTAAAGGCATTGAGCAAACTAATTACTATTGGAACATCTGCTCCACCTACTGGTAACACAAAAAGAATTCCCATGATCAATGACAAACCAACCAAAGTCCACATAGCCCAGATTTCTGGAAAAATCATCAAATAAACAGACATAAAAAGTGTTGCCGACGCCATTCCAATAGTTATAAATCTTCCTAGCGGAAGCACCACTGGTCTGGATGTCATTAATTCTTGCAGTTTTAAGAAAGTAACAATTGAACCTGTGAAAGAAATTGATCCAATAACTATTGTGAAAACTGTTGCAAAAAGAGCAACAAATCCGGCCGTTGTTCCAATTTTTAAGAATTCAATTGCAGACACTGCCATTGCAGCACCGCCACCAACACCATTAAATAAAGCAACCATTTGTGGCATCTGAGTCATTTGAACTTTTCTGGCTGCAACAAAACCAATCAATGTTCCAATTACTACTGCAATTAAAATCAGAGGAAGATGTTTTAAATTGCTTTCAGAAAAGAAAACAATTGCAACTGCAGCAATAGCTCCAATTGCACCAATTCGATTTCCTAATCTTGCTGACTTAGGAGACGACAATGCTTTGAGAGCAATAATAAATGCAAGTGCTGCACCAAGATTTGCAATCTGAGACCAAACAGGTGTCATTTTTTGTCACCTGACTTGTTTGTTTTCTTGGATTTAAAAAGTTCGAGCATTCGATCTGTTACAACAAATCCGCCAACCATGTTTATTGTTGCTAAAACTACTGCGACAAGTCCAAGTCCTAGTTCTAAATTATTGTCCGCATGACCTGTGACAATAATTGCTCCAACCAAAATCACACCGTGGATTGCATTTGCTCCAGACATAAGGGGAGTGTGCAATATTGTGGAAACCTTTGAGACAACTTCAAAGCCCACAAAAATACTTAAGATAAATATTGTTAGTAAGGCAATCTCAACACTCATATGTTTACCCTTGTCCTAACTCAGTTTTAACAAAATCATTTGTGATTTCACCATTAATAACCAATGCACTTCCTGAAACAACTTCATCTTCTTTATCGATAACTATTTTTTCTTCTTTGACAATAAAGGAAAGCAGAGAAATTACGTTTCCGGCAAATAAAAATGATGCATCAGGTGCCATGGATGAAGCAATGTTTTGCCCACCCCAAATTTTGATTCCATTTTGTTCAACAATTTGACCAGCAACAGATCCTTCAACATTGCCTCCGTTTTCAGCGGCCATGTCTGCAATTACAGATCCATACTTCATACCTTTAAGCATTGCGGCAGTAACAAGTCTTGGTGCAGGTCTACCTGGAACCGCAGCTGTTGTAACTAATACATCTGTAGCAGTTATGTAAGGAGTTAGTAATTCTTGTTGAAGTTTTGTTCTTTCTTGATCCATTTCCTTGGCGTAACCGCCACTTCCTTCAACAACTGGTAAATCTAATTCAATAAAAGTCGCACCCACAGATTTAACTTCATCTTTACTGGCTGCTCTTACGTCATAACCAGAAACAATTGCTCCAAGTTTTTTAGCTGTAGCCATTACTTGCAAACCAGCAACGCCTGCACCAATTACTAAAACCTTAGAAGGTCTGATAGTTCCAGAGGCTGTCATTACTAAAGGAAACATCTTGGGTAATAAAGACGCAGCTGTGACCATGGTGTGATAACCAGAGACAGTTGCCTGCGAAGTAAGAGCATCTGCACTTTGAGCTCTAGAAATTCTTGGAACAAAGTCAAATGATAATAATGTAGCTTTTGCTTTCAAAATAGCGGCGATATTTTCTTTATCTCTTTTGGCCTGCGCAAACGATAAACACACTGCACCTGGTTTTAATGATGCAGCAAGATTGGGAGCAATTGTTCCCACAGAGGCAACAACATCAGCATTCTTAATTGAATTGGAAATATCTGTTGTTATTTTTGCGCCAGCTTCTTCATAATTTGCGTTGGTAAATAGCGCACTTAATCCAGCATCACTTTCAATTACAACTTCGAATCCAAGTTTGATCAATTTAGAAATAGTGGTAGGGGCAGCCGCAACTCTTTTTTCGCCAACTCGGCTTTCTTTAGGCACAACTAATTGCATGGAAATTTAAAACCCCTTGAATTTCATTTCTAGTTTGTAAAGGTAACTCTATTGACAATTCCCAGAATTTTCCTTCTCTACTTATATGTAGGCAACACGCCGAGTCGCGTGCTTGGCTAAGTCCCAGTTCACGCCTAAATTCTCTGTGCTTAACACACGCAACAACTTTTAGCCTCAAGTTGAGGTTCAGAGTTGAAACAGGGGGAATTTCAGTGGTTGCACCACAAAATTACTTGGCCATTATCAAAGTTGTTGGTATTGGTGGCGGTGGCGTTAATGCGGTAAATCGAATGATTGAAGCTGGCCTAAAAGGCGTTGAATTTGTGGCAATAAATACCGATGCACAAGCTCTTTTGATGAGCGATGCAGACGTGAAGTTAGACATTGGTCGCGAATTAACTCGAGGACTTGGTGCAGGTGCTGATCCGTCAGTAGGTCGCCAAGCTGCAGAAGATCACATTGAAGAATTAAGAGATGTATTAAAAGGTTCCGACATGGTGTTTATCACTGCTGGTGAAGGTGGTGGAACTGGAACTGGTGGAGCCCCAGTTGTGGCAAGAGTTGCCAAAGAAGTTGGCGCACTAACAATTGGTGTTGTTACCAAACCATTTAACTTTGAAGGTAAACGTCGCATCACCCAAGCAGACATAGGTGTGGAAGCACTTCGAAACGAAGTTGATACTTTAATCGTTATTCCAAATGATCGTTTACTTTCACTTTCAGACAGAAACATTTCTGTAATTGATGCATTTAGACAAGCAGATCATGTTCTTTTACAAGGTGTTAGTGGTATCACAGATTTAATTACTACCCCTGGATTAATCAACTTAGATTTTGCTGACGTAAGAAGTGTTATGGCTGGTGCTGGAACTGCATTGATGGGAATTGGTTCTGCTCGAGGTGAAAACAGAGCAGCAATAGCAGCACAAAATGCAATAGCTTCACCACTTTTGGAAGCAGACATTCAAGGTGCAAAAGGTGTATTGCTTTCTATTGCAGGTGGATCTGATTTAGGTTTATTTGAAATAAATGAAGCAGCTCGTCTGGTACAAAATGTTGCAGCAACAGAAGCCAACATTATTTTTGGTGCCGTAATTGATGACACTTTAGGAGATGAAGTAAGAGTTACTGTTATTGCAGCTGGTTTTGCAGATAAGGATTTAGCTTCGGTTAGAAGAAGTTCAATTCATGCAGTAGATAATTCTGAACCAGAAATTCCATCCTTTGTGGCAAAGTCAACAGATAACACAGGATCTCAACCAGTTGTTAATTCAACATTTAATGCCTCAAAGGTTTCAACACCTAGAAGAGTAGTTTTTGATGACACACCAAGTGACGATCTTGATATACCGGATTTCTTAAAGTAGATAACTTATGTCGGTGCCTACACCGATTTCATCTGGTAAGTCAGGCAAAGCAAACTGGGGTTTCTTTAGCCGCCAAGGTGGAATCAGTAAAAAACCTTACGATTCTTTAAATATTGCAGATCACGTTAAAGATAATGATGAAGATGTTGCCAGAAACAGAGAAATTCTCTCCGAACATTTATCAATGCCACTTGTTTACATCGGGGCAACTCATTCGCCCAATGTTGTGAATGTTAAATCAGAATTTCCTGATGTTCATCAAGACACCGATGCTTTAGTAACTCGCGAAACTAATCTTGGTTTAGTAATAATGTCAGCTGATTGTGCCCCAATTGTTTTACTAGATCCCGTGGCACACGTTGTTGGAGTTGTGCATGCTGGATGGCAAGGAATGTTAGTTGGAGTAGTGGCAAATGCAGTTGAAGGAATGCTTGATTTGGGTGCTGAACCAGAAAATTTGAAAGCAATAATTGGTCCAACTATTAGTGCCAAAAATTTTATAGCCACTCAAGAAAGATTTGATGAAGTAAAAGACATCGAACCTAGTGCTGCAGTTAAGTTGCCTGATGGCCAACTTGCAGTAGATATTCGTAAAGGTGTTAAACATCAATTGGCCCAGTATCAGATAAAAACAACAGATTTAAATATCTGCACCTTTGATACCCTTGAGTTGTTTTCTTTTAGAAGAGATCCAGTTACAGGAAGAAATGCCACAGTTGCTTGGCTCAGTGAATGAGTAATCGTTTAAAAGATATTCAAAGCAATCTTGAAAAGATTAATTCTAGAATTGCTGAAGCTTGTGCCAGCTCGAAAAGAAATATTTCTGAAATTACCCTGATTGCTGTGACTAAGACCTATCCAGCCTCTGATGTTGATTTGTTGAAACAACTAGGTATCGAAAACGTAGGAGAAAATAAAGACCAGGAAGCAGCAGGAAAGATAAGTCAGGTTAAGGAGAAATTCAGTTGGCATTTCATTGGCCAATTGCAGTCAAATAAAGCCAAATCAGTTGTTACTTATGCAGAATTAATTCACTCAGTTGATCGTTTATCTCTTGCCAAAGAATTACAAAAAAGTGCCAGTGCAATTGCAAAGAAACAAAAAGTCTTAATTCAAGTTGACCTTGATCAAAGTGGCCCAGATCCAAGTAGAGGTGGAGTTTGGCCAGCTGACTTAGCAGCATTGGCTCAATTCATAAGCCAATCAGAAAACCTGGAATTAGCTGGTTTGATGAGTGTGGCTCCTCTGGGAGAAAATCCATCAGAGGCTTTTCAGCGCTTGGCTCAACTAAGAAGTGATTTTTTGAAGAACTACCCAAAGGCTGTGATTTTGTCTGCTGGAATGAGTGAAGATTTAGAAGCAGCAATTGAGCACGGTGCGACACACCTTCGAATTGGCTCTGCCTTACTCGGGGAAAGACCAAAAATCGGGTAACTTTGACTTTAGTCACAGGCGTAACAGCAGTAACTTGAGGTTTCGCAGGTGTCACAAACGCGTGTAATCAGGAGGAAGATATGCCAAAAGGCTTTCGCAAAATGGCTGTCTATTTAGGTTTAGTTGAAGATAATCAAAATTATTTAGATGATGAAATCGAAGAATTTTACGAAGAAGAAGCACCAACTACTCAACGTTGGTCACCAACACCAAGAGCTTTCTCTACCAACGGTTCCACAGCTTTAGCAGATCGTCCTGAAGTTAGAGTTGCCCCTCAAATAAAACCAGTTATTGCTGAACCAGTTTCAAGAATCACCACACTTCACCCAAGAGCATTTAATGATGCTCGAAGAATTGGTGAAGAGTACCGTGACGGAACTCCGGTGATTATTAACTTGTCAGAAATGGATCCAAGTGACCAAAAAAGAATTCTTGATTTTGCTTCAGGATTGGCTTTTGCTCTCAGAGGAACCATTGAAAGAGTTACCAGTTCAGTTTTCTTGATTTCACCAGCCAACGTTGATCTTGGGGCAGAAGCTCGCCAACAAGTCGCGCAAGATGGCTTTTTTAATCAAGTTTAATTTAAACTAAATTCACATGGGTTCATTAATCGCACAAGTTCTCCAGTTATACCTATTGGTAATGATTGGTCGATTGGTATTTGATTACGTGCAAATATTTGCTCGCTCTTGGACACCTTCAGGTTTCCTACTGTTACTGGTAGAGACAATTTATTCACTGACTGATCCACCACTTAATTTCCTCAGACGTTTTATTCCACCTTTAAGAATTGGTTCGATTTCCCTGGACCTGTCGTTTTTGGTAGTTATTATCCTGATTCAAATAGCTATTGGGATATTTTCTTCCCTCTAACGCTTAATCTTGACCCCCAGCAGGGTAGATTATTAATCGTAGGAAAACAGTTCTTGGAGAGATAAATGGCCTTAACCCCAGAAGATGTAGCAAACGTTGTCTTTGACACAACACGTTTGCGCACAGGTTATGACGTTGCCCAAGTTGATGAATTTTTAGAAAGAGTTGCTGAAGAAATAGCAGCATTACAAAATGAGGTTGAAATTGCACGAAAAGGATCTTCTCTTTCTTCGTCTCAAAGTGTTGACGCCAAATCACCTGTTGAAGTTTTAACCCTGGCACAACAAGCTCTAACAGCTGCAACTAATGAAGCAGAAAGATTAGTCAGAGAAGCCAGAGCAAGAGCTGCTTCAATTTCTTCAAGTGTTGAATCTGAAAAAGCTCAAATCGAGGCGCAAATAAAAAGACTTGAAGCCATTGAAATTGATTACCGAAATCGTCTACGAAATTGGTTATCAGGAATGCTTAATGATCTAGGAGCTCAGTTAAATGACTCCATTGATTCAACAGGGCCTGTAAATGTTATTACTAGTGCACCTGAAAATAAATAACCTAAAACTTAAGCTTTATTAATCCAAATTTCTAGCTTTAGATCTTCATCACTAGTAGTTGCTGCTCCAGAACCTTTTTGTTCTTCAAATTTAAGCGCTAAGACTTCAGATTTGATTACTTCAATATTTTGTTTAACAGATTCTAGAACTTGAGCATCTGTGGTGAAGAACTCTAGATTTATTCGGTCAGAGACCTCTAAACCTGAAGTTTTTCTGGCCTCTTGAATCATTCTTATCACTTCGCGAGAAATTCCCAAACTTCTTAATTCCGCAGAAATTTCTAGGTCAAGAGCAATTGTTTCTCCGTCTTGACTCATCACAGACCAGCCTTCGCGTGGAGTCTCGGTGATGATCACATCCTCAGCGGTGATTTCAAAATCTTGACCTGAGACTTTGATAATTGTTTTGTTGTTATCTCTTAAATCTTTGACCAAACTTGTGGCATCAAGATTAGTGATTTCCTTGGCAATGGCTGGTGTTTCTTTGGCATATCTTGCACCCAAAGTTCGAAAGTTTGCTTTCACAGCCACATTTACAAGATCTCCTGTTTGACTCAATGACTGCACATCAAGAATGTTTAGTTCTTCGGCTAATTGATCTTTCAAATCTTGGGGAACTTTGTCCCAGTTCTTAGCAGAAACTAAAGCTCTCGATAAGGGTTGGCGATTTTTAACTTTTCCTTCAGCACGAGCACCTCGTCCTAGTTCAACTAAGCGCCTGATAAGACCCATATTTTCGATTAAGTCTGTTCTTATTTCTTTCTTATTAGCTTCAGGCCAATCTGCTAAATGAACTGATTGCAATGAGGAATCTGTGGTTGTTTTGAACATGTCTTGCCAAACTCTTTCAGTAATAAATGGCACAAAAGGTGCCATAAGCAAAGTTATGGTTCTTAATGCTTCATGCAAGGTAGCAAGTGCAACAGGTTCTCCATCCCAAAATCTTCTTCTATTTCTTCTCACATACCAATTGGACATATCATCAACAACATCAGATAAAACTCGACCAGCTTTTTGAGTATCAAAGTTTTCTAAGGCTTGGGTGACTTGTAAAACTGCGTCATCTACCAGGCTTAGTAACCATTGATCAATTTCTGGTCTTTGATTTCTTGCAACAACTTTGTCTCCAGGTTTGTAATTAGATAAACGAGTGTAAAGAGAAAGAAATGACGCAGTATTCCAATAGGTGAGTAATACTTTTCTGGTTACTTCTTGAATAGCAGAGTGACCAACTCTTCTGGCCTGCCAAGGAGAACCAGAGGCCAACATGAACCAACGCACAGAATCAGCACCGTGCTCATCCATTAATTCAATTGGCTCCAAAACATTTCCCAAATGTTTACTCATCTTGCGACCTTTTTCATCCAAGATGTGTCCTAGGGTGACAACGTTTTTGTATGAGCTTTGATCAAAAACTAATGTGCCAATTGCCATCAGGGTATAAAACCAACCTCTGGTTTGATCAATGGCTTCACAAATAAAATCTGCTGGATAACTTTTCTTAAACAATTCTTGATTTTCTTGCGGATAATTGAGTTGAGCAAAAGGCATTGCTCCTGAGTCATACCAGCAATCAATTACTTCGGGAACTCTTTGTGCCACGTTGTTACAAGTTGGACATTTAATTGTGATGTCATCAACAAATGGTCTGTGTGGATCTGTCTTTGTTACATCTTGACCTGAAAGCTCACTTAATTCCTTTAGTGAACCAACTGCTGTTTGATGCTTTTCTTCACATATCCAAATCGGAAGGGGAGTGCCCCAATATCTATTTCTAGAAAGCGCCCAGTCAATGTTGTTGTTTAACCAATCGCCATATCTGCCATGTTTGATGGTGTTAGGAAACCAGTTGGTTTTTTCATTTTCTCTTAGGAGTGCATCTTTTATTTGAGTTGTTCTGATGTACCAAGATGGTTGGGCGTAATACATCAATGGTGTGTGACAACGCCAGCAATGAGGATATTGAT
>DAIRXT010000005.1:0-27253 GCA_036819575.1 Candidatus Nanopelagicales bacterium
CAATTATTTCTTCAACTTGTGATCTAACAGATTCAAGTGAAACACCTAATGATTCTAGTGATTTAGCGGCAACGCCTTCACCTTCATGAATTAAACCTAAAAGAATATGTTCGGTACCAATGTAATTGTGGTTGAGCATGCGGGCTTCTTCTTGCGCAAGAACTACTACGCGTCTTGCTCGATCAGTGAATCTCTCGAACATTTAACTTAAGCCTCCTTCACTCAACTTTAGGGAAATTGTTTTTTCCTATATATCTATAGTACGTCTCTAGATTTATTAAGCAAATTCAACCTAAAACTAGAGAAAACAGCCCTATAAGTGGTGTTGTTTTGCCTCAGGAGTAACAACAACTAGGGGTAAGTGGTTTTGGTGTGAAATTAAAGGTGCTTGATCATTCTGGTGTTACCCAGAGTATTTGGTTTAACTTTGTCCAAATCTAAAAACTCTGCCACACCCACGTCATATGATTGCAAAAGTTGTTGATAAATCTCAGGCTCAACTGGTGTTCCTTCAATTTCTTCAAAACCATGTTTAGTAAAAAACTTTGTTTCAAAAGTTAAACAAAAAACTCTTGTAACACCCAAATCTTTTGCTTTGAGTAAAAGTGCTTCGAGTAGTTGTGAACCTATCCCTTTATTTTTGAACTCAGGAAATACCGCAACAGTTCTTACTTCAGCTAAGTCTTCCCATAAAACGTGAACTGCTCCTGCTCCAATTATTTGACCGTCTTTTTCAATGACTAAAAAATCTGGAACAGCTTCATATAAAGTAACTGTTGCTTTGGAAAGTAAACGCCTATCTGGAGCATAAGTGTCAACGAGTTTTCTTATAGTTAAAACATCTGTGGTTTTAGCCGGACGAATTTTTAATTCAGACATAGTTATTGTGGTTTAACTAGAGGAAACAAAACTGTTTCTCTGATACCTCGACCAGTTAACATCATCAAAACTCGATCAATTCCCATACCTTGACCACCAGCTGGTGGCATTCCGTATTCAAGTGCTCTTAAGAAATCTTCATCAATTTGCATTGCTTCCACATCGCCACCTGCTGCAAGTTTTGCTTGCTCGGTTAATCTTTTTCTTTGTTCAATTGGATCATTTAATTCGGTATAGGCAGTTCCAATTTCAGCACCAAATGCAACTAAGTCCCAACGTTCAGCAACTCTGTTATCTTGCCTGTGTTGTCTGGTTAATGGTGCAACATCGGTTGGAAAATCTGTGTAGAAAGTTGGTAGCACTGTTTTATCTTCTAATAAGTGTTCATAAAGTTCGAGAACAACTTGTCCTCTAGTCCATTTAGGGTCATGTGAAATTTTTAGTTTGTCACAAATACTTCTTAAAGTTTTCTCATCCGTATCAGCACTAATGCTTTCACCTGTTGCTTTTGTTAAGCCGTCATAAACTTTTACTACCGGCCATTTCCCACTGATGTCATGTTCGGTGTGATTTCCTTCATCATCCCAATGCCTTGCAACTTCTTTTCCGTAAACATTTTTTGCTGCTTCTTGAATAATGCTTTGAGTTAATTCACGCATAACGTCATAATCCCCATATGCCTGATACATCTCAAGCATGGTGAATTCTGGATTATGTGAAGAATCTGCACCTTCGTTTCTAAAGTTTCGGTTTATTTCAAATACTTTGTCCACGCCCCCAACTAATAATCTTTTTAAATACAATTCGGGAGCAATTCTTAAAAACAATTCCATGTCATAAGCATTTATATGAGTCTTAAATGGTCTAGCGTTTGCACCACCATGAAGGGCTTGCAGCATTGGTGTTTCAACTTCAATAAAACCACGATCGGTTAAAGATTTTCTAATACTTGAAACAACTTTGGAGCGAAGATGAAGCATTTCTCTAGCTTCTGGTCTCACAATTAAATCCACATATCTCATGCGCACTCTTTGTTCAGGATCATTTAATCCATGATGTTTATCTGGTAGTGGTTTTAATGATTTTCCTGTGATTAACCAATTACTTGCTTTAACAGAAAGCTCACCTCGTTTTGTGGTAACAACTTCACCTGTTAAACCAACATGATCACCTAAATCTACGTTTTCTTTCCATAGCTCAATTGATTCTTCCCCAACAGCATCTGCTGCAATCATCACTTGTAAATCTGCTGAGCCATCTCTTAAGGTTGCAAAAATTAACTTTCCAGCAATACGATTTAACATTACGCGTCCTGCAATGGAAACTATTTTTCCAGTTTTTGCTTCTGGTGCTAAATCCTTATTTTCATTTCTTACTTCTAAAAGTGTGTGATCAGGTTTAAAGCCAACTGGAAATGGGTCGATGCCTTGGGATTGAATCCGGGCTAGTTTTTCTCTACGGATTTGTTCTTGCTCGTTCAAATCCTCAGTAGTTTCATTACTCATAGAAAACTAGACTACTTGTTCTTTTCGAAAACTAACCGTAAGCCTTCCAAGGTCAAGTCTGGTTCGTGATGAGTAATAGTGCTGGATTCTTCAACAACTAATGGCGCAAGTCCACCTGTAGCAACAACTGCTTTAACTGGACCGATTTCAGCAATAATTCTTTGCAATATTCCATCCACTTGACCTGCAAAACCATAAAGTGCACCCGATTGCAAAGCTTCGACTGTGTTTTTTCCTATAACACTTCTTGGTTTAACAAATTCAACTTTTCTTAATTGGGCAGCTTTGCTTGCCAATGCTTCTAAAGATATTTCAATACCTGGAGCAAGTGCTCCACCCAGGAATTCACCTTTTTCACTCACCACATCAAAATTTGTGGAGGTTCCAAAATCAACCACTACTGAAGGCCCACCGTGTCTTTCAAAAACTGCTAATGAATTAGCAATTCGATCGGCGCCAACTTCTTTTGGGTTATCAGTAATTATTGGCACTCCAGTTTTAGTTCCTGGCTCAATAATCACAGTTTTTGTATTAGGGAAATATCTTTCCAGCATCCAGCGCATCTCTTTTAAAACAGAGGGAACTGTTGAGCAAAGGGAAATTCCTGTTACTTGAGGTTGGTCTTTTAGTAATCCGTTAAAAGTTAAAATTAGTTCATCTGCTGTTGAACTACTATCGGTTTTGATTCGCCAATGTTGAATTAATTTCTTATCGTCATAAAGACCTAAAACCGTGTTGGTATTGCCAACATCAATTGCTAACAACATTAATTACTCTCCTAGCAACTCCAAATTAGTTCGCATATTTAGCGAACAGTTCTCAGGTCACCACCTATATCCAACACTGGGGCTGAATGGGTTAAGGCACCCACGGCTAGATAGTCCACACCAGTTTCGGCAATTTTGCGTACATTTTCAAAAGTAATACCACCACTTGCTTCCAACTTAGCTTTTTTGTTGACCAAAGTTACAGCTTTCCTTAAATCTTCGATTGAGAAATTATCTAGCAAAATTAATTCAGCGTTAGCACTTAGGGCTTCTGATATTTGATCTAAGTTGTCAACCTCAACTTCAAAAGCTAGCTCTGGGAATTTATCTTTAACTTTTTCAATAGCTTTCTTTATTGAACCTGCAGCAACTATGTGATTATCTTTAATTAGGGCCTGATCATTTAAACTCATTCTGTGGTTGGTTCCACCACCTGCTCTTACAGCATATTTTTCTAACAGTCTTAATCCCGGAGTTGTTTTTCTAGTATCACGAATTTTTGCCTCTGTTCCAGAAATTTCTTTAACCCATTTATTTGTAATTGTTGCAATTCCACTTAAATGTCCAAGAAAATTTAAAGCGGTTCTTTCTGCAGTCAACAAATCAACTGTTTCACCTTTTACACTTAGAACGCATGTTTTTGCATCAACTGTTGAACCATCATTAACGCATTTTTCTACCTCAATTTTTTTATCACTTATGGATAGAAAAACTAAACTTGCAATATCAATCCCAGCAATTACCCCTGCTGATCTGGTAACTAAATCTAATTGAGAAATTTGAGTTTCAGGAATTGTTGCTAAAGAAGTAACATCTACTCCACCCATTAAATCTTCAGAAATTGCTAAATCAACTAAAGCTTGCACTAACTCAGGCTCAAGACCACTTTGGCGTAAATTGTCATAGATCTTACTTTTATCTGACATATTTAATTCTTTCCTATGACTTTTTCTGAGAGCACTAATTTACCCTCGTTCAATCTTCCCTGAATTCTCACGAGCCATCTTTCGTCATTTCGCTTTGGAAAATCAGATCTCCAATGAGATCCTCTGCTTTCTTCGCGTCTCAAAGCAGCATTAGTTAGAAAACTTGAAACTGTTAATAAATTAGTTGCTTCCCAGCTCTGGGTTGAAGAGGACTTAGTTGTCTTAGTGGCTAATTGCGCTAATTTGCTAATGGTTTTGTTTAGTCCATCTGCTGATCGAACTGCTCCAGCACCAGTTGTGGTTGTTTCGGTTATTTCTTTGGTCGTTTTGCCATCAATTAAATTCGATGGAACATTTTCCATTAATGGATCACTTTGTTCAGGTAGATCTGTTAAGTGACTAGCTAATCTCTCAGCTACAACTAAACCTTCCAACAAACTGTTTGACGCTAATCTATTTGCTCCATGAACTCCTGTGTTTGCGCATTCTCCGATAGCAAATAAACCTGGAATATCTGTTTTCCCAGTCATATCCGAAACAACACCACCAGAGGCATAATGTGCTGCGGGTACAACGGGAATTAAATCAACTAATGGATCAATCCCAATTTTTCGACAACTTGAAAATATGTTTGGAAAGCGCTGTAGCCAAATATTTTCACCAAGTTTAGTTCCATCTAAATAAACATATGGCTTCCCGCTTTTCAATATTTCTTCATGAACTGCATGTGCCACAACATCTCTTGGTGCTAAATCTTTCATTGGATGAATATTTGACATAAAAGCTTCACCGTTTACGTTTCTTAAAATTGCACCCTCTCCACGAACAGCTTCACTGATTAAGGGTTGAGAACCTTTTGAATCTGGACCAACATACAAAACTGTTGGATGAAATTGCACAAACTCTAAATCTGAAACAGTTGCCCCAGCTCTGAGAGCTAATGCAACACCATCTCCTGTTGCAACAAGTGGATTAGTTGTTTGTTGAAAAACAGCACCTAATCCACCTGTTGCTAAAACAACAGCTCGGGCAAGTGCTGCACCAACTCCATCTATTTTTCCTTTGCCCATAACGTGCAAAGTAACTCCACAAACTCTTTCATTTTTATCTTTCAACAAATCAAGAACTAGTGCGTGCTCAAAGATTTTTACTTTAGGATCTGCTAAAACTTTTGCGACAAGTGCTCTGGAAATTTCTGCCCCAGTTGCATCTCCTCCAGCGTGTGCAATTCGATCTCTTCTGTGGCCACCTTCTCTAGTCAAAGCAACGTTTCCAGATGAATCTAAATCAAAAGTTGCGCCAAGATTTATTAATCTTCTAACTGCAGCAGGGCCTTCTTGCACAAGAATTTTCACTGCATCTGAATCACATAAACCAGCACCAGCTTCTAATGTGTCTTGGAAATGTTGATCAGGAGAATCCCCTGGTCCAAGTGCTGCAGCAATTCCGCCTTGAGCCCATGAAGTAGAGCCAGTTGATAACACATCTTTTGTTAGTAATAAAACAGATAAACCTTTAGCCCGAGCAGATAAAGCTGAAGTTAAACCTGCAATACCTGATCCAATGACAATTACATCAGCATTAATTGTCCAACCTGGCTCTGCAGAATTTAGTCTTTGGACCAAATCAATTTGGGTCACAATTTTTCCTTTAAAAGAATAGGCATGTTATCAATTAGTCGTGTATTGCCTAATTTTGCTGCAATTAGAATTCTACCAACAATTCCTGGTGCCAATTCTTTAAAGTCATTACTTAACACCTCAATGTATTCAATTTCAATCAAATCTGTTTGCTTTATAACTTCAATTACGCGATTTTTGATTTCTAACTTATTTGCACCTTTGCTGGCAACTAATACACCTTGTTTGAGCGCATCTGGGATTAAATGAGCAACCTTTCGTTGGTCTGAAGATAAATAAACATTTCTACTTGATAAAGCCAATCCATCAAAATCTCTTTTGGTCGGCACTGCCAAAATCCCAACAGGTGGAACTCGCTTTTGAGCCATCTCGGAAACCAGCACTAATTGCTGAAAATCTTTTTCACCAAATACTGCAACGTTGGGTTGGACAATATTGAATAATCTTGTGACTACTTCTATTACTGCAGCAAAATGACCTGGTCTAGATTTTCCTTCCAGAATGTCAAATCTTGAATCATTTTCTATTTCCATTGGCCACTGTCCTGGATAAACATCCTCAACACTTGGGGCCCACAAAATATGTGCACCAGCTTTGTGCGCAATTTTTTGATCTTGTTCTAAATTTCTAGGATATTTTTCAAAATCTTCGTTTTGACCAAATTGTTTCGGATTAACAAAATCACTAACTACTACACAACCGTCTTTGCCAACGAATTCTTTACCTGCTGCAATAAGTGCTTCGTGACCTTCGTGAAGAGCACCCATTGTTGGAACTAAACAAATGTTGCTGGCAAGTCCTGTCATAGCCAAACGCAATTCAGCATTGCTATGAACTAATTGAGTCATGCCCAAACTCTAATCTTTAAGCAAAAGATGTGTTTTCACCCGGTTTATCATCAGAATCATTTATTCTGCAAATCTTTTCCAACCACAAAGAAAGACCGATTAGTGCAGCACTTAGGGCAATAATTCCTAAGGCAATACCTAGTCTTTGCTTGATTGGTGAGAGTTCAAATTTGGGTAAAAACTCAATCACAATTCCAAGATAGAAACCTAAAATTAATGATCCTGCTCTACTTCCTGCAAAAGCTAATGCCACAGTTCTAGCAGAAACAAGTGGGTGGGGAGGAAATTTTCTTCTAGATAAATCTTGACTTTTTTCTCGCGCATTTCTTAATCTACTTCGAAAAATGATAATCCAATACAACAAAGCTATATTCAAAATGAATAACGCAATGATGGTATTAGTACTTAATGGAAAAAACGTTGCAGTTAGGTTCTCATAAATGCTTGATAGAAAATAACCAACAATACTTGCCACAAAAATAAAGCTTAAAATATTTCTGAAAGTTGTAGGTTTCATACTTTCACCAGTTTACTTGGGAAAAGGTTTACTCCAGAACAATCTAGATCTTGAAGTAAATCTTTAATTTTTTTTCCATTTAGTGTTGTTTCAGTATCTATTTCAGACCAAGGTTTAATTACAAAACATCTTTCATGAGCTCGTGGGTGAGGAAGCGTTAAATTTTCAGAATCTATTTTTTGGTTATCAAACCAAATCAAATCAAGATCAATAGTTCTAGGCCCCCAGTTGGTAGTTCTTTCTCTGCCCAGATTTAATTCAATTAGTAAAAGCTTTAACAAAAATTCTTCGGCACTAAAATCTGTTTTAACACTAATTACCGCATTTAAATAGTTTCCTTGTTCAGGTCCCCCGACTGGAAGAGTTTCATAAACATTAGAAATATCTAATACTTCAGTATCACTAATCTCATTTATTTCTGTTAGAGCTTTTTGGAGATAATCAAATCGATCACCTAAGTTCGAACCTAGGGCGACTATTGCTTTCATTTATGTCTTTCAACACTCACACTGATATCAGTAAACTTCATATCAATTGGTGCATGAGGTTTGTGTAAAACAACTTTAACTGAAGTGACTTTGAATTCTTTTAATATTTTCTCTGCTATTTCATCAGCAACTTTCTCAATTAAATTTCTTGGTTCACCCTCAATAATGTTCTTAACCAAAGTCGCGATGGAACCGTAATCAATAGCGTGTGCTAAATCATCTGTTTTGATTGCTTTTTCTGTCTTGTAAGTAAATTCAATATCTGCAATAAAATCCTGACCTGATTTTCTTTCCTCTTCAAATACGCCATGAAATCCAAAGGCTTTGATGCCGCTTATTTTTATGGTGTCTTTACTCATCACTAATTCCTAAGTTGATTAGTAACTTTAACTGCTGCAACACTTCCTGCTACGTCATGGACCCTAACTGCCCAAGCTCCGTTTAAGGAAACATAAGAACTTATCGCCGAAGTGGCAAGATCTCGATCCTTTGGATCAGTTGAACCTTGAGGGTAAGCAACATCTGCGAGAAATCTTTTCCTTGATGCTCCAACATAAATTGGTAATTCTAATAAGTGTAATTGTTCAAATCTTCTGAGAATTTCCCAATTGTGTTCTGGATTCTTGGCAAAACCTAAACCTGGATCAATCACAATTTTGTTTCTTTGCACTCCACTTTTAATTGCCTTTTGTACTTGGGTATCTATTTCTTTTAAAACTTCTGTGACAACATCAGAATATTTAGCCAGATCATCCATCACAGTTGAATGTCCACGCCAATGCATTAACACGTAGGCAAGATCAAGTTTTGCAACTGTTTTATGCATATTCTCATCTGCTAAACCACCACTTACGTCGTTAACAATTTGTGCTCCAGCTTTTGCAGCTTCTTGGGCAGTTTCGCTACGCATTGTGTCAATACTTGTAATGATTCCTAGATTTGTTAATTCTTCAATAACTGGAATAACTCTTTTTTGTTCTTCAAGTGTTTCAATTCTTGTTGCACCTGGTCGAGTCGATTCCCCACCAACATCAATTAGATCGGCACCTTGATTGATTAATTCTTGAGCATGTTCTATTGCTTCTTTAGTGTTACTAAAAAGTCCTCCGTCAGAAAAAGAATCTGGAGTGACATTTAAAACGCCAACGACTAAACATCTATTTTTATTTGCCAATTGCGGAGAAATTCCACTTGGCTCTCGGCGCAAGCCTTGTTTCATGAGTTATAGGAAATAAGTGTTAATGCTTCATGTCTTAGTGATGGTTCTTCTAGTTTTCCTCGCACAACTGAAGTTGTGGTCTTTGAACCTGGTTTTGAAACTCCACGCATACTCATACAGAAATGTTCACAATCAATAACCACAATTACTCCTTGTGGTTTGAGAATTCGCATGAGTGCATCAGCGACTTGGGCAGTTAGTCTTTCTTGAACCTGTGGTCTCTTGGCATAAACATCAATTAATCTGGCTAGCTTTGATAAACCGGTAATTTTCCCATTGTTATTTGGGATATAGCCAACACTTGCTTTGCCTACAAAGGGTAATAAATGGTGTTCGCAAACAGAGAAAATATCAATATTTTTTACTATTACTAATTCATCATGATTGAGATCAAAAGTTGTTTCTAAAACCTCTTCTGGTCTTTGATACAAACCAGCAAACATTTCTTTATAAGCTCTTGCAACACGAGCAGGAGTGTCTTGCAAACCATCTCGGTCAGGGTCTTCCCCAATTGCCACGATTATTTCTCTTATGGCATTTTCTATTTTTTTCTCATCAAAATTTGGTCTTTGCGCAGGATCAATATCTGCTAAAGGATCAGCAGTTGGACTGATGCGAGTTTTTTCATTCATAAAAATTATTTTTTAGATTTTTTAACTTCGTTAGCCACAACAGAATTAGGTTTAGATTTTTGACTTGGGTGTTCTAAAGATGCTTTTGTGTCTTCTGGTTTAACTAATCTCACAGGTGCTTTTACTGGACCTTTTTTAGAAGGTTTTCTTTTGTTGGAACCAGTCCAAGCTGGACGATTTGAACGACGTTTAAGTTTTTTAAATATTTCTGCAACTTCTTCTTTATCTAAGGTTTCTTTTTCTAGAAGTTCTACTACTAGCTTGTCAAGAATTGGTCTATTCAAATCTAGAATTGCATATGCTTCATGATGAGCATTATCAATTAATTTTCTAACTTCTTCATCGATTGCTGCAGCTACATCTTCTGAGTAATCTCTTTGATGATTTAAATCTCTTCCTAAAAAGACGTCTCTTCCTTCGGTACCGTATTTGATTGCACCTAATCTTTCGGTCATTCCATATTGGGTAACCATGGCTTTTGCTACACCTGTTGCTTTTTCAATGTCGTTGGAAGCACCAGTTGTTGGGTCATGAAACACCATTTCTTCTGCTGCTCTTCCACCAAGCATGTAAGCAAGTTGATCAAGCATTTGATTTCTAGTTGTTGAATATGTGTCTTGTTCAGGTAAAACCATGGTGTAACCAAGTGCTCTGCCTCTTGGCAAAATTGTAATTTTATGAACTGGATCTGTATTTGGAAGAGCAGCAGCTACTAAAGCATGACCACCTTCGTGATAGGCGGTGATTAATCTTTCTTTGTCATTCATCAATCTGGTTCTTTTTTGTGGACCAGCAATAACTCGATCAATTGCTTCATCAACAATTAAAGAATCAATAAATTTCTTTCCAGTACGAGCTGTTAATAATGCAGCTTCATTAAGAACGTTTGCTAGATCAGCACCAGTAAATCCTGGTGTTCTTTTAGCAAAGTCATGAAGATTCACATCATCAGCAATTGGTTTACCTTTTGCATGAACTTGTAAAATCTTTTCTCTACCTTTTAAGTCTGGTCTTTCAACTGCAATTTGGCGATCAAATCTTCCTGGACGAAGTAAAGCTGGATCTAAAACATCTGGTCTATTTGTGGCAGCGATTAAGATAACGCCAACGTTGACATCAAATCCATCCATCTCAACTAATAATTGATTTAAGGTTTGTTCGCGTTCATCATGTCCGCCACCTAAACCTGCACCACGTTGTCTACCTACTGCATCAATTTCATCAACAAAGATAATTGCCGGTGCTGCAGCTTTTGCTTGCTCAAACAAATCTCTAACTCTGCTTGCTCCAACTCCCACAAACATTTCCACAAAATCTGAACCAGAAATTGAAAAGAATGGAACACCTGCTTCACCAGCTACTGCTCTTGCTAAAAGGGTTTTACCAGTTCCCGGAGGACCATAAAGTAAAACACCTTTTGGAATTTTTGCACCAACAGCTTGAAATTTAGCGGGTTCGGATAAAAATTCTTTGATCTCATGTAATTCTTCAACTGCCTCTTCAGCTCCTGCTACATCAGAAAAAGTTGTTTTAGGCATGTCTTTATTAATAGAGCGAGCTTTTGCTTTACCGAAATTTAGAACTCTATTTCCACCTTGCATTTGACCCATAAAGAAGAACA
This sequence comes from Candidatus Nanopelagicales bacterium, assembly GCA_036819575.1. GTDB lineage: Bacteria > Actinomycetota > Actinomycetes > S36-B12 > UBA5976 > ATZT02. The sequence continues at coordinate 11,043 of DAIRXT010000005.1, forward strand.
AAAGAAAAATTACTAAAGCAATAGGTAACAGTGTGAAAAGTAAATTGACTAAAAGGTTGTCTTTGGGAACAACGGTGTCATAGCCATCTTGAGCAATGCTTCCTCGTTCAACTTTTGCTTGCAGTAATTCCTGAAGAACAACGCCTTGACCGGTTATGTAGTCTGCTTTGGCTTTTTTGTCATCTTTGAAAACTAATTCAATTCTTTGATCGCGATCAATTAACTTAACACTTTTAACTTGATCTTTTTGAATAGCTAAAACTGCTTGAGAAGTTGTAATGGTTTCTGGTGCACTTGAAGAAGATAAGACATTGCTTCCTAATAAAACCAAGGTGATGGCAACAGTGATCCAGAAGAATGGGCCACGAAAAAACTTGGTTGCTTTCATCTATTTACGGGGTTCAAAAACCCCATCCTCCGTAACAATTGGGTGTTTGGCAAATTTGCCCTCACCATTGATGTTACGCGTTAGGACTTTTGGGTATAGACGTCTGGGTGCAAGACAGCGATTGAACGTAAGTTTCTGTACTTTTGTGCGTAGTCCAAGCCATAACCAATCACAAACTCATTTGGTATGTCAAAACCTACATACTTTGCTTCGACAGGAATTTTTATTGCGTCAGGTTTCCTAAGCAATGTGAAGATTTCAACTGAAGCTGCGCCTCTGGTAGATAAGTTATCTTTCAACCAAGAAAGTGTTAGGCCAGAATCTAAAATATCTTCAACGATAAGAACATGTCTACCTTTTATATCTGTGAAAAGATCTTTTAGTATTCGCACCACACCTGTTGAAGTTGTACCGTGACCATAAGTAGAAATCGCAATCCATTCAATTTCTAATGGAACAGAAATATGACGGCTTAGATCTGCCATGCAGATAAATGCCCCTCCTAGAACTCCAACCAAGAGAAGATCTTTGCCTTTGTAATCTTCATCAATTAATTTTGCAATTTCTCCAAGTTTTTTATCAATTTGTTCTTCGCTTACAACTTCTCTAACTATTTGATCTTGAATATCTTGAATTTTCATTATTTCCTTTGGAGTGTTAGTGCTTGGATGAAATAAATCTTAATGAGCCATCGACTCTAGTTGCTTGAATGAAACCTGGTAAATCAACATTTCCTTGTCCATGCCAGTTCTTAACAAGTGCATCAATAGCCTCAATATGTTCAAATGAAAATGGTCCAGGGTGAACTCCTGAGGCAACTCCACAAATTCTTAACACCCTGGTCCTGATTGCTTCAGGAAGTTTTTCTAATTCTTTGATGTTTAATCCATTTACTTTCACATCAGCTTGAGAATCAACAAATTGTTGGGCAAGTTCCTCAAGTGCTTGATTATCAAGTCTCAAGAGATGAGCAGTTTTATCAAGGGAACTAATTGTGGATTCACCCAAGACTTCTACAAGTCTTGGCATCAAATCTTGTCGCACTTTAACTCTTAAATACTGCTTATCGGTATTTGCAGGATCTTGCCAAGCTTTCAAACCAATTAGATCTAATGAATCGTGAACTAGTTTTTTTCTCAAGTGAAGAAATGGTCTCAAATACTTTCCAGAAACTTCAGTCATTCCAGAAAGAGATTTTGCACCACTGCCACGAGTCAGTCTCATTAGAACTGTTTCGGCTTGATCATCTTGAGTGTGAGCTAACAAAATCGCTTTAGCTTTTGTTTCACTTAAAACAATTTCAAATGCTTGGTAACGCGCAATTCTTGCCGCAGCTTCCAAGCCTTCATTGGTTTGTTCAACTTTTACTTTTTTAACGAGTACTTCACTAAGCCCTAATTCTTCACATTGTTTTTTCGCATTTGCAGCAACTTCACTTGATTCAGGAATTAATTGGTGATCAACAATTATTGCACCGGTTTTAAGTTCTAATCTTTTGCCAACAACAGCAGTTGTCCAGGCGAGTGCTAAGGAATCTGCTCCACCAGAACATGCAACTAAAACTAGATCTCCGGCTTCAAATTCTTTTAAAAGATTTTGAACCGCATTCTGAAGTTCAATTGGTGGATTGGTCATGGAGTTTGAGCGCAATTGCATTGAGCAAGTGCATTTAATAAGTTGTCAATTGCTTCTCTTACATTCTGAGACTGTTCAACTCTATTTACTAAAATAGAAAACGAAAGCATGACATTATCTTTAGTAGTTACAGTTCCGGCTAAAGTGACAACTCTGTTTAATGAACCAGTTTTAGCTCTAACCACACCACGTCCTGGCGAACCTGCTTCGTCAAATCTTTTTTTCATTGTGCCAAGACCATAACCAGTTGGAAGGCCTGTAAAAACTGACCAAGGATCAGCTGGAATTGGCAAACTTGGAGTGATCATAAATTTGGCAGTTTCGCCTCTATTTGATTTTGTTATTTCTGGATTTTTAATACTTTTATAAATTAGTTGACTGATATCTGAAGGAGAAATTTTATTTGATCTACTCAATCCACTTGCATCTCTAATAACGTTGTCAACACTTGAAATTCCCAGCATTTCAACATCTTCCAAAATCAAATCCGTTGCAGCTTCTGTTGATGGATCGTTTTGGGCAACTAAAGATGCTACTCGAGCAATTATCTCAGCGTCTTGGTTATTAGAAATAATAAGTAAGTCTTCAATTATTTGTGAAACTGATTTTGAATATTCTTTTGCAACTTCAAAGGCATCCTGGGGCGCAGTTTTTCTAAAAACAAGTCCATTTACTTTGATGTTGTTTTTGAGCAAATAAAGTGCAAACTTTTGTCCTGTAGTAATACTTGGATCGATTGGTGCTTGTCCTGGCGCACTTGGGTCATCTAAATTTAGAGCTGAAATTAAATGAATCTCACTACTTGAAAAATAATTGTCAACCCAGTCAGTTGGTCTTTGTAGCGGCCCCAAAATTGAATCATCGATAAATACGTTTACTTCAAATACATTGAATTCTTTTAACTTTTCAGCAGTTTGTTTTGCCAGATCTGCCAAATCTGCTTTGACTGGATTACTTTCAGTTCCTAGCTGAGGATCTGCCCCACCTACTAAATAAACACTGTTATCCAAGTATTTAACTTTTGTGACAAACCGTGAATCGGGATCAAGAGTAATTGCTGTACTTGCCGCTGTATAAATCTTTGTGAGCGAAGCAGGAAGCATGGAATTTTGGGCGTTACTTTCAAATAAAACTGAACCATCTGTCACATCTCTTATTGAAATCCCATAACCGGTTGAAAATAATGGATTACTCAATTGGCTAGTCACTAAATTTTCTACTTTTGTTTTATCGGCTAAAACAAATTTGCTTGGCTCTAAAACAGTGCTTGCTAATTCATTATTTTCAACAGCACCACTTGGAACAATTGTCATGGGTGCCAATAGAGCACAAATCAGAAAAATTGATAATTTCTTTAATCCCATATTGCAATGTTAATTGACTACTGTTTCATCCAAGTTTTTGTGACTAGTTTTGCGCCCATGTGGTCAGAACATCTCAGCTCTTATCGAGCCGTGATGCCCAATGCTTCTATCTATATAGCAAGATATGCGACATGAGCCAATATTCAGCAAGTAAAGATCCATCAAATACATACCTAGATCATAAAGAAGTAGTACCAATTTTGATTGGCTTAATGCTAGGACTCTTTCTAGCTGCTCTTGATCAAACAATTGTTGCAACTGCTATCAGAACAATTGGTGATGACTTACAAGGATTATCAATTCAAGCTTGGGCAACCACTGCTTACTTAATTACTTCAACAATCACAACACCTCTTTATGGAAAACTAAGTGACATTTTTGGTCGTAAACCTTTATTCATTTGGGCAATATCAATATTCATAGTTGGTTCGGCATTAAGTGCATTTGCAACTTCTATGTATCAATTAGCAGTGTTTAGAGCGATTCAAGGTTTAGGTGCTGGTGGTTTATTTACTTTGGCTCTAGCAATTATTGGAGACATTGTTCCACCAAGAGAAAGATCAAAGTACCAAGGTTATTTCATTGCAGTCTTTGGTACATCAAGTGTTATTGGACCAATTGTTGGTGGATTTCTTGCTGGACAAGAATCAATTTTAGGTATGACGGGTTGGCGTTGGGTTTTCTTTGTTAATGTTCCAATTGGTTTAGTTGCATTATTTGTTGTTGGACGAACATTACATATTCCAAATTTTCAAAGAGTAAATCATGCTATTGATTGGTGGGGTGCATTATCTTTATCCACTGGTCTTGTTCCTTTGTTGATAGTTGCACAAGAAGGAAGAACTTGGGGATGGACAAGTTCAAAAGCAATCATTTGTTACGTAATTGGAGTTGTTAGTTTATTACTTTTTGTTTACTTTGAAAAAAGAATGCAAGATGAGGCTCTTCTTCCACTTAGACTTTTTAAAGATAAAACTTTCTCTCTCATTGCTGTGATTGGTGTAATTACCGGTGCTGGAATGTTTGGTGGACTGGCAATGCTTCCACTCTATTTACAAATTGTTGGTGGATCATCTCCAACAAAAGCAGGATTAGAATTGCTGCCTTTAACTTTTGGAATTATGACAGGTTCAATTGTTTCGGGTAGAACTATTTCAAAGCTGGGTAAATACAAAATGTTACCGGTTCTTGGAACTATCTTTTTGACAATTTCTTTGTTCTTAATGACAACTTTTAATGCCGATACTTCTTACTGGTGGATTGGTTTCTTGTCATACCTTTTCGGAGTAGGACTTGGTGGAGTATTACAACCAACAGTTATTGCTGTTCAAAATGCTGTGGCGATGAAAGATTTAGGTGTAGCAACTTCCTCGGTAACACTTTTCAGACAACTTGGTGCAACCGTTGGAACTGCAGCATTTATCTCAATTTTGTTTGGAAAAGTTGGTAAAGAAACCTCCGATGCATTTGCTGCTTCAGTTTCGCAACCTGAGTATCAACAAGCCTTGGCAGATCCAGCAAATGCGCAAACTGTGGCATTGTTACAAGCAGCACAAAGTTCTCCCAACGGTTTTGATGACACATCTTGGTTAGCTTCAGCCAATAGAACTTTGATTCATCCAATTCTGGAAGGTTTTGCTAACTCCATGTCAACTGTCTTTCTAATCGGAGCAGTTGTTGTGGCATTTTCTATTATTTTCGCGGTGATGTTGCCCAACAATAAATTAAAAGAACGCGGAGAAGACGCAGCACCGGCTGCGCATTAAATAAATGGAATTTTTAATTCAAGGTTTACTGCTTGGTTTAGGAGTTGGCCTAGCTCCTGGCCCATTGCTGGCGTTGGTAATTTCTGCCTCTCTTCGAGGTGGCACCAGTCATGGTTTAAGAGTTGCTCTTTCCCCATTGATCACAGATTTACCAATAATTGTTATTTCATTATTTGTTTTACGACAAGTAAATGATTCAGCTATCGGATTTTTAAGCATTGTGGGAGCACTTGTTTTAACCTACTTTGCTTATGAATCATGGGTTGCTGGAAGAACAGATCCTCAAAAAAATATTAATTTAGATAACACACTTGGCTCAACTAAAACAACACTTTTCAAAGCAATACTTACTAATTTTATTAATCCCTCAGCTTGGTTATTTTGGATGACTGCAGGTGGAACTCTTTTAACAACTGGTTGGAATAAAGGATTTTGGGACGCTGCTGGTTTCTTATTTGGTTTCTATTTATTGCTCGTTGGAAGTAAAGCCTTACTTGCCTGGGGATTAGGAACATCAAGAAATAAAATGCCGTTATGGCTATATCAATTACTTGTCAGAATTGCAGCAGTAATTCTTTTAATTCTTGGTGTGCAATTAATTCGTTCAGGAATTAATTACTTTTAATTAACGAGGACGACGACGTCTTTCATGTGGACGTGGTCTTGATCTTCTCTTTCTTGGACCACCTTTTTGATTATCGTGACGCTCTTTTGTTGCAGGTGCAATCCAAGGAACACCACTTGGTTCTCTTGCCCCAGTTACTTCCATTAATTCTCTTGCTAAAGGTCTTACGCGAGTTATTTTTGGTTTAACTCCGGCACGATCTGTTAATCCTCGAACTGTGTTTTGTTGACGAGTAGTTGTAAGAGTTACTACAACTCCAGATTCACCAGCTCGTGCAGTTCTTCCTGCGCGATGCAAATAATCTTTTGGATCTTGTGGTGGATCAACATGAACAACTAACGAAACATCATCAACGTGAATTCCGCGTGCAGCAACATCTGTTGCAACTAAAGCAGGTGTTGCCCCTGATTTAAATGCAGCCAAAGTTCTGGTGCGAACAGATTGTGATTTACCACCATGAAGTGCTCCAACTGGAACTCCTGCATGAGCAAGTTTTTGCGCTAATTTATCTGCACCATGTTGAGTGCGCACAAACAAAATAGTTTTACCTTCTCGAGCAGCAATTTGTGCCGTGATAATTTCTTTATCGTTTGGATGAATTACTAAAACATGATGTTCCATCGTGGAAACTGAAGCTTTATCAGTATCAACAGAGTGAGTCACAGGATTATTCAAATACTTCTTCACCAATCCATCAACACCTCTATCTAAGGTTGCTGAGAAAAGTAATCGTTGGCCCTTTGGTTTGCAGGCATTAAGAATTTCTTTCATCGCTGGCAAAAATCCCATGTCAGCCATTTGATCTGCTTCATCAAGAACAACTATTTCTGTTTCTGACAATGAAACGTGCTTTTGTTCCATCAAGTCAATTAAACGACCAGGTGTTGCAACCAAAATTGGTACACCTTGTCTTAAAGCTTGAATTTGATTTCCATAAGGCATTCCACCGGCAATTAAACGAGAATTCAATTGCACTGATTGAGCTAAAGGTGCAATCACATCGTTAATTTGCATTGCTAATTCACGAGTGGGAGACAAAATAATTGCTAAAGGATGATGTGGTTTTGCTTTTCGATCAGCTAATTTAGTTAATAATGCTAAACCAAATGCCAGAGTTTTACCGGAACCGGTTTGTCCACGACCTAAAACATCTTTGCCACTGATTGCATCAGGCAAGGTTGCTTTTTGGATTGGAAAAGGATCATTGATCCCAGATTTGGAAAGGGTTTTTACAATTGCGGGGTTTACGCCTAAATCAAAAAATGACATTAAGTTAACTACTTTCGAGACGACTAGCGCGTCTCGAAAAGATCCTGATTCGATCTATTTACTGCCAAGACTCGCAAGTAAACGTTTATTAAACGTTTTGGCGGGGAAAACGATGAAACTTTTGTTCCAACATCTCTAAGTGTAATTCATGACTAAATCATTAGTCACACTGGTATCAAAAGAGATGGAAATTAAACAGCTTTAGTCGTGATTTGAGTGATGGTGCTCGAAATTATCGAAATCAAGATTGCACCGAAAAAAGCTGACCAGAAACCTGTAATCGTCATGGACTCACTTAATCGATCAGTGATTAAAAGCATTGCAGTGTTCACCACCAGCAGGGAAATTCCTAAAGATAAGAAAGCTAGCGGCAAAGTGAGAATTTTCAACAGCGTTCCCAAGGTGGCGTTGATTAAGGCAAGAATTAGTGCAATAACTAAATAGTTACGCAGTCCTGCTGAGACTTGAATTCCAGGCACAATCATTGTGGTCACCCACACGGCTAATGCCACAGCGGCAATCTTGATTAAGAATCTCATTATGTTTTCCATTATGTCAGAGTTATGCTTATCAATATGAATGAAACTGAATTAAAAGCCGCGGTTTCTAAATATATTTCTGCAACAAATGCTGTTGAAGATGCTTTATCCCAAGGAACAGATCTAGACAAAAGAGCACCAGAAGGCTGGTCTGCTCGTATGGTGGTTCACCATTTAGCTGATTCAGAAACCAGTTCATACTCCAGATTAAGAAGTTTGCTTGGAGAAAAAACTAGTCCAACAATTATGGGATACGACGAAGGTAACTGGGCTATAACCCCAAGTTTGGGTTATCAAACTTCAGATATAAAAAATTCTCTAGCTGTTTACAAAGCTGTTAGAGCATCCAGTGCTGATGTTTTAAATCGCATAACTGTTTCAGATCTAGAAAAAGAAGGAATACATTCTGAAAGAGGAAAATATACCGTTGCAGACTGGTTAAGGATTTATACAAAACATCCAGTTGATCACGCTGAACAAATAGTTAAAGCATTTAAAGGTCTTGCGTGAAAAAAATAAATATTGATCCTCAGGATTTAAAACCTATCGAAACAGATGGAATTAATCTTTTATATGTAGGAACTGTTCTTTTTGTTTTAGCCACTTTCGTTTTGATTTATCAACCAAATTTTATAGACGATCAAACTCAAACAGTTTGGCTTCGAATAACAATTATGGGAACTGCATTGGGACTAATTGGATTAAGAGTTATTAAGCGAAGAAGAAAAAGACTAGGTCTTTAGTCTTTTTCTTCACTTTCTTCTAATTCAGATTCATCAATAACATCAGCAGATAAATCTAAATCTTCTACTTCAGTATCGTCATCATCGTCGTCTTCATCAATTTCAGCTACTTCAGCTTCCACAACTTCTTCATCAGTTACTTCTGCTGTATCTAAATTGTTGTCATCAAAAACCATGCCACCAGTTGGAATTGAATGAAGGTCAACAACTATTTCACTATGGCCACCACAACCATGATCGATTGAAACTACTTTTCCATCATCTGCTGCAAATTTATTTGTGCAAGCTCCAAAACTTCTTCCTAACGATCCAGAGATTGCTACATAAAATCCACAAGTTACACATTTATCTGTAACAGCTTCTGCAATCGGAGCACGCGGTCCGCGATCTCCGTCATACCAACGCATTGCGGTTTGATCTTTGCCTAAAACTGATAGAACTCTAAATCTTCCTAAACCAACTTCCCAACCTTCTGGAGTTAATTTCTCTTCAAACAAATCATCAACACCTGTGTAACCAGGAACTAAACGAGTGTCATCTGGTGCAGTTGGTAAAACATCGCCAACACCAATATCTCCTGGTTCAACTCTTTGTTCCCAAGGAATCCAAGAAGAAGCAAGAATTGCACCTTCTCCAGGTAATAAAAGAATTTCACTAACAGTTACTTCACTTGCTGAATCAACAATTGCAAGTGTTACTGCCCAATTCCAACCAACATAAGCTTTATCAACACATTTAAATTTGTGTGTGGCAACATTTTCACCTTCAACAACAAATCCTAAATGTTCGCCAACTCTTTGTTCGGTAATTTCCTCAACTAAAAATTTGCGAGCAACATCCTTGGCATTGCTTAGTTTTGTTTCTAATGCATTAGCCATTTAATGTTTGGCTTTCTTTTTAAGCGTCGAGGTCGTTAGCAACTGCTCTTAATACTGCAGCAATTTTTGTGGCAGATGAATCATCTGGATAACGTCCACGACGTAATTGATTTGAAACACCATCAAGTAATTTGATGACATCTTCTAATGTGGCAGCCATGTCGTCAGTATCTTTTCGACCTGCTTTTGCCAAACTTGGTGGGGCTTCTAAAATTTTTACTTGCAAAGCTTGTGTGCCACGTCGACCTTCGGCAACGCCAAATTCAACACGTGTTCCTGGTTTTGGAATAACTCCATCAGGTAAAGCTGTTACGTGAACGAAAACATCTTCGCCTTCATCAGTTTCTAGAAAACCGAAACCTTTTTCCACGTCGTACCATTTAACTTTTCCAGTTGGCACGAGCACTCACCCCAAGTTATATAAGTAGTAATTATTACGACTGTTTTAGTCGTAACCTCAAGGGTAGCGAATCCGATTTCTTCCCGCCTACTCCGCGTATACACCTCTGCTGGAGTTGGGCTGAGTAAAACCCCACCTGTTCAACTTCGGTAAACTTGTCCGGATGTCTCCAAAAACTGCTGCCCAGCCTAAAGAGGGCAAAGCAAAACCTGAGAAAAAAACGACCAAGCCTGAAGCAGTTGATCCAGGCACTTTGGTTGATGCACTTCGCCTAAGAGACGATCACTCAATGCGTTTGATGTTAATTCAGCGCCCAGATTTAGTTCATCCTGTTCCAACTGACATTGCCAAACTTGCCGCAAGAGCAGCTACTAATTCATCTGTTACCCGAGTCCTAGATCGATTGGATGCTTGGACAGTTGGAATCTCAGAAGTAATTTCAGTTCTTAATGAACCATTTACTAAAAAAGATTTAGAAAAAGTTTTAAATAATAATGACAAAATTAGTGCTGCTTTAGAAAAATTACGTTTGCTCGCAATTATTTGGGGCGATGACAACGGAATGCGCTTTGTCCCGGTGTTAAAAGAAGTAGTAGCTCCTCATCCTGCAGGTTTTGGTCCTTGCTTTTTACATGAAAGACCTGATTTAGCTGCCATTGCAAATCAAGAAAGAATTGAAGAAATAGTAAGTAAAGGACCAAAAGGAACTCAAGATGTTTTAAATGAATTACTATGGGGTCCCCCAGTCATAACTTTGTCAAAATTAAATCGTGATGCAGGAATTACTAGTGCTAAAAATGGTCACGAATATTTAATGGCTCATGGTGTTTTGGTTGCTACAGCTCGCGATGCTTTAACTTTGCCAAGAGAAATTGCTTTAGTACTTAGAACGCCAAGTTATTTACCTGAAGACATTTCAAACAACAAAAATATTAAAACTAAAGCGCAAAGAGATCCTGTACAAGTAGATAGAGCAGCAGGTGCTGCTGGTTTGCAGTTTGTGCAATTAGTAGAAGAACTACTTGATAATTGGGGTGAAACTCCTCCAGCAGTTTTACGAAATGGTGGATTAGCACAAAGAGATTTAACTATTGCAGCAAAAATTTGTAATGATGATGAAAACATTGCTGCACTTCTTTCCGAAATTGCTTTTTCAGCAGGACTGCTTGCCGCAGGAGATGACAAAGAACAAGTTTGGTTACCAACACCTGCATTTGATGTGTGGCGCACAAAAAGTGTGGAAGAGCGTTGGGCAATTTTAGCTGAAGCTTGGTTAACAACCACAAGAGTTGCATCTTTAGTTGGCAAAGTTGGCGAAATAAGAATTAATGCTTTATCTCCCGAAGTTGATAAACCACTTGCACCAGAAATCAGATCTTTAGTGCTTGATGCCTTAGCTGCACTTGAACCTGGTTTTGAACCAGATCCAGAAGCAGTTGTGGAATATGTAACTTGGTTAAGACCAAGAAAAAATAAAGAAGAAATTGAAACTTTAGTAAAAGCAATTTTGGGTGAAGCAAACACAATTGGAATTCGTGGTTTAGGTGTTCTTGCCACAACCGGTAGAGCTTTGGGAGAAATGCGTTACACAATGCCTTCCCCAGAAGCAAGAACTGCAGCTGCTAGAGCTGCTGTTGCTGATCCAAAAGGTTATGCAGTTAAACCAGATCAAATGTTAGTTTCTGCAATTGCACCACTTCTTCCAGATGCAATAGCAACTTTTGTGTTACAGGCAGATTTAACTGCAGTAATTCCAGGACCTCCTGCTGCTGAAGTTGCATCAGAGTTAAGACATATGGCTTATCAAGAATCACGTGGAGCAGCTCAAGTATTTAGATTTACTGAATCTTCATTACAAAGAGCGATGGAACGTGGCTATACAGCTGAAAGAATTCTTGAATTCTTAAACAAATACACCACCACAGAAGTTCCACAACCTCTTGAATATTTAATTAATGATTTAGTAAGAAAACTTGGTGACATCAAACAAATTGATGAACCAATTGATGACACAGTTCCTGCCCCAAATGAAAGACGTTCTCCTGCAAGAGTTAGACCACGACCAGCACCTGAAGGTGCTCCACCTGATGCAGCTTTGCTTGATGCTGCAATTAAAGCGTTAAGAGCTGGCGAAGATCCAAAAGCAAAACCAGTTACTCCAGCAGCTGCTCCAAATAAAACTCCAGCGAGTGAAATTGCTGAATTATGCCGAGAAGTTGTTGACAAAGTAATTTCAGGAAGCAAACCAGGTGATGTGTGCATTACAATTACCTACGTTGATACTCACGGAATGAGTTCAAATCGAATTGTGGAACCAATTAGATTTGAAGGTGGTTTGTTAACAGGTTTTGATTTAACAGATTCAAGAATTCGTGACTATGCAATCTCTCGCATAGCTGGAGCAGAAAAGGGCAAAAAGTAAATGACCGATGGTCCATTGATTGTCCAAAGTGATAAAACACTTCTATTAGAAATTGATCACGAGTTATCAGCAGAAGCAAGACGTGCCATTGCTCCGTTTGCTGAATTAGAAAGATCCCCAGAACACGTTCACACTTATCGAATAACACCTCTTGGTTTATGGAATGCCAGAGCTGCTGGATTAGATGCAGAAAGTGTGGTTGACACACTTCTTAAATATTCTCGCTACGCAGTTCCCCACGGATTACTTGTTGATGTGGCAGAACTTATGGACCGTTATGGTCGCTTAAGTTTGAATAAAGATCCTGTACACGGATTGATTTTGCATTGTGAAGATCTCCCAGTTTTAGAAGAAATTCTTCGTAGTAAAAGAATTCAGCCTCTAGTTGGACAAAGAATTGATGACCAAAACATTGTGGTTCATCCCTCAGAACGAGGACAACTTAAACAACAACTACTAAAACTAGGTTGGCCTGCTGAAGATTATGCAGGTTATGTTGATGGCGATGCTCACGCAATTGAACTAGTTCAAAAAGGTTGGGAGCTTCGCGGTTACCAACAAATTGCTTCTGAATCATTTGTTCATGGTGGCTCTGGTGTTGTAGTTCTTCCTTGCGGTGCTGGAAAAACAATTGTGGGCGCAAGTGCCATGGCAACTCTTTCCACCACAACTTTAATTTTGGTTACTAACACAGTGTCAGCTCGTCAGTGGAGATCAGAATTATTAAAACGAACCACTTTGACCGAAGATGAAATCGGTGAATATTCAGGTTCCAAGAAAGAAATACGTCCAGTAACAATTGCTACTTACCAAGTTTTAACTACAAAAAGAAAAGGTGTTTATGCACACCTTGAACTTTTTGATGCTAAAAATTGGGGCTTGATTATTTATGATGAAGTTCATTTACTTCCAGCACCTGTTTTTAGATTCACAGCTGATATTCAATCTCGTCGTCGTCTTGGTTTAACTGCAACTTTGGTTCGTGAAGATGGCCGTGAAGATGATGTGTTTTCACTTATTGGTCCAAAGAGATTTGATGCACCTTGGAAAGATATGGCTGATCAAGGTTGGATTGCTCCAGCAGATTGCGTGGAAGTAAGAGTTACTCTTCCAGAACATGAACGCTTAACTTATGCAACTGCTGAAAGAGAAGATAAGTATCGACTTGCGTCAACTACTTTATCTAAAAATACTGTGGTGGAAACTTTAGTTGCAAAACACAGTGATGACAGAGTTTTAGTTATTGGACAGTATTTAGATCAATTAGCAGAACTTGGTCAACATTTAGGAGCACCTGTTGTTGATGGTTCAACTCCAATTAAAGAACGTGAAAAACTTTTCGAAGCATTTAGATCAGGAGATCTAAAAGTATTAGTAGTAAGTAAAGTTGCAAACTTTTCACTTGATTTACCAGAAGCAGGAGTTGCTATTCAAGTTTCTGGATCTTTTGGTTCCAGACAAGAAGAAGCACAAAGACTTGGTCGAGTTTTAAGACCAAAAGCAGATGGTAGAACTGCACGTTTTTATGCCGTTGTAGCCAGAGACACCATTGATGCTGACTTTGCTGCACATCGCCAAAGATTCTTAGCCGAACAGGGATATGCCTATCGCATCATCGATGCTGCTGATGTTTTGTCGGGCAAAGATCCCAAAGCTAATTAATTTTTCGATAATCACTTGAGTTTGTGCAAGTAAACCTTGTCAAGATTATTTAAAGATTATTCTCTGCATAGAATTGCCTCATGACAACTAATGGTGGACAGGATTCAGATGCGCTGATGCGCTCTGAGATTCATCGTTTAGGAATCCTTTTAGGTCAGTCTTTAACTAGACAAGAGGGTCCACAATTATTTGAATTAGTTGAAAAAATAAGACTGCTCTCAAAAGACAAACCCAATGAGGTTGCCCAATTACTAGCCCACATTGATTTAGATTCAGCTATCAAACTTGCACGAGCATTCAGTGTTTATTTTCATTTGGCAAATATCACCGAACAGTTTTTTAGATCTCAAGACAGAGCACAAGAAAGAAATACTAATGGAACTTGGTTAGCCCAAGTTGCAACCAGAATTAAAGAAGCAGGAATTAAACAAGATGTAATTGAGGAAGCGTTTCAAAATCTTCACGTTCGTCCAGTTTTTACTGCCCATCCCACTGAAGCTTCTCGTCGAAGCGTGTTATTGAAACTAAAAAGAATTGCTGAACTATTAAGTGAGAAATATTCCACTTCTTCACTCACCACAGTTAATGATGATCAGTTTTCCGAAATCATTGATCTTTTATGGCAAACCGATGAACTTAGGTTAGAACGACCAGAAGTTCTTGATGAAGCAAGAAATGCCATGAACTATTTAGATGATGCAGCAACTGGAGCTTTGCCTGAAGTTTTGCAAGAACTAAACCGCATCGCATTTGAACTTGGTGTGGGAGAAAAACTTAAACCAACTGATACACCTTTAACTTTTGGATCATGGATAGGTGGAGATAGAGACGGTAATCCATTTGTTACCCCTGAAGTAACAACAAATGTTTTAACTTTACAAAGAGGACATGCAATTAGGGTTTTGCAACTAACTCTTAAACGTTTAGCAGATGATTTATCAATTTCAGATCGTATTTCACCAGCTGATGATCAGTTATGGGATTCAGTTGAAAAAGACATGACAGTTTTAAGTGGTTTAGATTCTCGTATGAAAAGAATCAATGCTGAAGAGCCTTACCGTTTAAAAATCTCTGCCATAAGTCATCGCTTAGAACAAACCAGAATTCGATTTGCTAACAAAGCAAATCATGTTCCAGGTGTTGATTACGGCAGTGAAAAGGAATTCGTTGAGGACTTAAACAAATTGTTCATTGCCCTAAACAATGAAAGAAGTGGCCTAATTGCTCAAGGAGTATTGGGTAAAGCACTTCGAACAGCTGCTGCAATTGGACTTCAAATTGCCAAACTAGACGTTAGAGAACATTCAGATAAACACCATGATGCACTTGCTCCTTTGATTGATAGAGCAAAAATAATTAACAAACCTTATGCCCAATTAACTAAGTCAGAACGTTTTGCAGTGCTGGCCCAAGAATTGGATTCTCCTCGACCTCTTGCTGCAACAGCAGCTGGAACAACACCTAGTGCTCTTACGGATGCTGAAGCAATTCGTACCTATTCAACTTTTGGTGCCATTAATCAAGCCTTGTTGCAATACGGTGATGACGTTATTGACACTTACATCGTTTCCATGACTAAAGGTCCTGATGATTTGATGGCAGCAGTTATCTTGGCTAAAGAAAATGGTTTAGTAGATCTTCCAGCAAAAGTGGCCAAAGTTAACTTTGTGCCATTGCTAGAAACTGTTGATGAGTTAAGAAATGCTGGCGAAATTCTAGAAACTCTTTTATCTACTCCTTCTTACCGAATTCTTGTTTCTTTACGCGACAACGTGCAAGAAGTAATGCTTGGCTACTCCGATTCAAACAAGGATGCAGGCATAACAACAAGCCAATGGGAAATCCAACTAGCTCAAAGAAAACTTCGTGACGTTGCCGTTAAACATGGTGTTCGTTTAAGAATTTTCCATGGTCGCGGTGGAACTGTTGGCCGTGGTGGTGGACCAACCCATGATGCAATCTTGGCGATGCCTTGGGGTGTTGTCGTTGGTGAGATGAAATTAACTGAACAAGGTGAAGTAATTAGTGACAAATATTTACTTCCTCAACTTGCTAGGGAAAACTTAGAATTATTAGTTGCAGCCACTTTGGAAGCAACTTTGCTTCATGCTGCATCACGAGTGAATCAAACTGATCTTGATAAATGGGATGAAGTGATGAATAAGGTAAGTCTTTCAGCACAAGAAAAATACAACTCTTTAACTAAAGACCCAGATTTAGCAACTTATTTTGCCTTATCAACACCAGTTGAACAACTAGCAGATTTACATCTTGGATCTCGTCCGGCAAAAAGACAAGCAAATGCAGGTATTGAATCTTTACGCGCAATTCCATGGGTATTTGGTTGGACACAATCTAGACAAATTATTCCAGGTTGGTTTGGTGTTGGTTCAGGAATTAAAGCCGCCCGAGATGCAGGACATGACGAAACACTTCGTCACATGGCAAAAAATTGGGCTTTCTTCAAAAACTTCATCAGTAACGTTGAAATGACTGTGGCAAAAGCAGATATGAAAATTG
>DAIRXT010000006.1:0-26129 GCA_036819575.1 Candidatus Nanopelagicales bacterium
CATCAGAAGAGATGTGGGAAATATTGGGTCATAAAGAATTAGTTTCTAAGGTGGGATGGCCACAGGTTGATCCACAACTTTTGGTTAGAGATTCTGTGGTTTGCGTTGTTCAAGTCTCAGGAAAATTAAGAGCAAGACTTGATGTTTCGCCAGATATTAGTGCCGAGGAACTAGAGAAGTTAGCGCTGCAATCTCCAAATGTTGTCAAAATCTTAGACGGTAAAGCCGTAAGAACGGTGATCGTCAGAGCTCCGAAACTGGTAAATATAGTTCCTGAGTAATCCACAGGTTGAGTTTTTCCACAAAATAAATTAAAAAAGATATTTTCAATTGATAACAAAGTAATAATTTGTGAGTGACCAATACAAACAACAAAGATTTATCTGACCAGATAATCAGAATTGCTAAGAAAAGCCTTAAAGCCTCTAATAAGACAGATCAGGTTGAAGTTAAAACAAATTGGCGCTTTGAGATAACTCAAAGAAACGCCAAGTCAATTTTGCTCATCCTGACTTGTTCGGTTTTTCTCTCGATTCTTTACTGGTGGAATGCAAGAGTGGTCTCAGACGATGAGTCATTATTAACAATTCCTGCTAATGAATCTGTCGAAAGCGTCGTTGAAGAAAATCAAAATGACATCGCTATTTCAGAAGTTGTTGTTTATGTCTCTGGAGATGTCTTAAAGAGTGGTGTTTACAAATTACCAAATGGATCCCGTGTAGTTGATGCGCTAGCTAAAGCAGGGGGTCTTGCTAAAAATGGAAAAATCGGAGAAAACAATCTTGCCAGAGTTCTAACTGATGGTGAACAAGTTGATTTCAGTAGTTCTCAAACCAATAAAGTAAACAAATCAAAAAGTAGTTCGAGCAATAACAGTAACTGTGTAAATTTAAATTCGGCATCTCTAGGCGAACTTGATTCTCTTCCTGGGGTTGGCCCGGTTCTAGCCAAAAGAATCCTAGATTGGAAAGAATCAAATGGTGGGTTCAAATCAGTTGAGCAGTTAGGTGATGTTGATGGAATAGGTAAATCAAAATATGCAACTATAAGTGCGAAATCTTGCGTTTAGATATTGATGCTAGGTTTATTCCTTTCGCACTAATAATCTGGATTAATTCGGTTTTAGCAATCTCAGATCTAAAGTTAATATCATTAGCCATAGTTTTTTTGATAACTTTAATTAGTTTTTACAAGAAAATTAACTATCTTTATGCATTAGTTGCGTTAGTGGCAGTTGTTAGCTCCTTTGCTCATCAATCAAAAACACGAATCTCTGAGCTAACTCCTGGGATTCCAGTTGTTGTCTATGCAAAAGTAATTTCTGACATTGAGAGTAGTTCAGGTAAAAATATTGGCATTTTTAGGCAAGAAGATACCTATTCAGTAATTGGCAAAACTTTTAGAATTGAGGAAACTGGACTTAAGAAAAATAAGGGATTCGAATACAAATCAAAAATTAAATTAGATTTTAACCAGATTAACCCAAACATTGCTTTTGGTACAAAACTCAAAGCCCAAGGTTTTTTAAAAGAATATAATTTCCAAAACATAACCTATTCAATAAAGGTTGACAAGGTTCAGATTGTTAAATCTCCAAATTTGTTGGATAAAAGTCTAAATTCCATTCGAGCAAAATTCTTATTGGTAACAAGCAAAACTAAAGGTGATGCAGTTGAGCTACTTCCTGGGTTAATCCTGGGGGATACAAGAAATCAAACTGAATCCTTAAATCAAGATATGAGAAATAGTGGACTTACCCACTTAACAGCCGTGAGTGGTGGCAACATAGCAATATTGCTTTTAGCAATAATTTGGCTTTGCCAAAAATTTAATTTAGATCTTAAAAAACAAATACTCATCGGATTAGTATCATTAGTTCTTTTTGCACTTCTTGTAAGAACTGAACCAAGTGTTGTTCGCGCATCCTTTATGGGAGCAGTTGCTCTACTTGGGTTATTTAAGGGAACGAGAAAACATGGTTTATCTGCATTGGCAATTACAATTTGTTTGGCGTTGTTAATAGACCCTAATTTGTCAACTTCCTGGGGATTTAGTCTTTCCGTTTTTGCTACCGCAGGCCTACTCTTGTTCACAAGACCTTTTGCTGACCAAATCTCAAGAGTCATTCCAAAAATACCGGAAGCCTTAGCTGTTTTAATTGCTGTAGCACTCTCGGCACAAATTTCGACAGCAGGACTAATTGCAGGTTTTAGTGGACAGATAACACTTTGGTCTATTCCCGCAAATATGTTAGTTGCACCAGTAATTCCATTTGTAACGATCTTAGGTTACCTGACCTTACTTTTTTCAAACGTATTTTTCCCACTTGGATTGTTATTTGGTCATCTTGCCGCATATTTTGCAAACTGGATTGGTTTTGTAGCAAATCAATTTGCTTCATTTGACTCAAGCATCATTCAAGTCCCTAAAGGACTGGTGGGTTTTTTAGTCGTATCTCTTACTACGGGGCTTATTTGGCTTTCTTTGTTTTTGATTATGAAGTTCAAGTTAATTAATCTTAAAATTCTTGGGTTTTTAATGTGCGTGGGTTTTCTCATTCTTTTTCTGCTGAAAAATAATTACTCCAAGTCTTGGCCCATGAGGGATTGGCAGTTTGTGATGTGTGATGTTGGACAGGGAGACGGCTTAGTTCTAAAAGATGCAACCGGAAAAGTTTTAGTGGTAGATGTTGGTCCTAATGGGAAACTTATGAATGATTGCTTGAAGAGTTTAGATGTTAAATCGATTGATGCTTTGATTCTGACTCATTTTCATGCTGATCATGTACAAGGATTAGAAATTGTTAGGAATCGACATGAAATAAAGAAAATCTATGTAACTTGGGTAGAAGATCCTATCTATGAAGTAAAAAGAGTTCGCGAGATATTGCAAGAGTTCAAAACAACTCATATGAAAGCAGGTGATTCAATTAATTTAGGAGAGATGGTTATTCAATGTCTTTGGCCAACTACTAACAAAATTGAAATTGGTTCAATTCCTAACAACTCCAGCATTGTAAACTTAGTAACAATTAAAAATGCCTCATTCTTGTTAACCGGAGATATTGAACCACCTGCCCAAGAAGCCATTAGAAAATTGTGGAAAATTCCACAAGTTGATGTGGTCAAGATTCCTCATCATGGTTCAAGGTTTCAGGATTCAAAGTTTGCGCAATGGACAAAAGCAAGACTTGCTTTGATCAGTGTGGGGGAGGAAAACAATTATGGCCATCCTGCAAATTCAGCGATAGATTTATACCGTGATTCAGGTATGCAGGTGTTAAGTACTGATGAAGTTGGTTCAATTGCGATTGAAATAAGTCCACATGATTCAATACAAGTCAGCACAAAAGAGTAGTCTTAGTTTTGATCCCAAATGACAAATCTTCCAAAAATAACCCTGATTACAGGTTCTTCAGATCTACTAGTTGATCGAGCTTTGGAAAAAGTATGGAAATCATTAAAGTCAAACATAAAAGATATTAGTAAGCAAGAAATAGATGCAAAAAATGAAGATGCTCACACTCAATTCATCGATGCGATGTCGCCCAATCTATTTGGAAACTCGTATCTAGTGGTTGTCGATAATATAAATGTTGCTGAAGATAGCTTGAATGAAAAACTTGTTGAATTCTTAAGAAACGCAGAAGCACATGTTCCAGAAGATAATTACTTAGTGGTAATCCATCGGGGAGGCTCTGGTGGAACTGGCATAGTTAAAGCACTTCAAAAACAAAAAGTATCAGAAATTAAGTGCGAGGCAGTAACCCATCCTGAAGAATATCTCGCATTCATGAGATCTGAATTCAAGTCTCATAAAAAAGCAATCGATGAAGATGCCTTAGTAGCACTTAGAGATGCAATTGGAGAAGAACTTGATGAGCTTTCAAGTGCAATTAGTCAACTTTGTTTTGATGTAATCGAGGATAAAATCACCCTTGAAGCAGTTAAAAAGTATTATCAGGGAAATGCCGCAGTAAAAGTCTTTGATATTTCTGATTCTTTGTGGAATGCGGATACCAAAGCTGCGCTAAAAAGCTTAAACGATTTATTAGAACAAGACAGTAATTCATTTGTATTTGTTGTATCGGTATTGGCAAGCTCGTTGCGAAGATTAGTCAAATTTGCTGGGCTTCCTAGCTCAGCCAGTAACTATCAAGTTGTACAAGAACTAGGAATTAGTCCAAAGCAGGTTGAAAAAATTAGACCTCAGCTAAAAAATTGGACTCCAACTTCTCTGGCTAACGCTGTTGTGGATTTAGCAAAAGTCGATGCTTATGTCAGAGCAGGGTTAGATGGAGTTTATTTAGATAATAATCAAAAGAGATTCTTGCTAGAAACAACTATTCAAAAAATTGGCTCTTACGCCAGGTAAGTTATTTTTTCTTTTTAGCTAATCTTTTGTCGATTGCTGATTTGCGATTTGCTGCTTGATTTTTGTGAAGTACACCTTTAGCAGCGGCCTTATCAAGTTTTTTACCAACTTCACGAGCTAATTTGGCAGCATTTGCGTCGCCTTTTTCTAAGGCTTCATTGAAATGGCGAATTGCAGTTTTAATTGATGAGCGCACGCCTTTGTTACGGTCACGTGCAGCATTGTTTTGTCCGATGCGCTTAATTTGCGACTTAATATTTGCCACTTTTAATTGCCCATTTCTTTGTTGAGATTTTGCGTGAGGCACTTTTTGTACCGCAGGCTCTCAAGGGTAGCGTGGGACTGTAGTGCCCAGGATAACCACCCTTACGCACACTCCATTTATAAGAGGAAAGACCACTAGAGACTCATCGTGACCACTGAGATAAATCCCGCTGGTACAACTCCGCCTGAACTAATAAGAAATTTTTGCATTATTGCTCACATTGATCATGGTAAATCTACTTTGGCTGATCGAATGTTACAAATTACAGGCGTGGTTGAAGAGCGAAATATGCGCGCACAATATTTGGATCGAATGGATATTGAGCGTGAACGTGGCATCACAATCAAATCCCAAGCAGTGCGATTGCCCTGGGTTGGTTTAGACAAAAAGAATTACATTCTTAATTTAATTGATACTCCCGGCCATGTTGATTTCACGTATGAAGTTAGTCGCTCACTTGAAGCCTGCGAAGGAACAATTCTTTTAGTTGACGCAGCACAAGGAATTGAAGCCCAAACTTTAGCTAATCTTTATCTTGCTCTTGAAAACGATATGACAATTATCCCTGTACTAAACAAAATTGATTTACCGGCTGCTCAACCTGATAAATATGCAGCTGAACTTGCAAAGATTGTTGGTTGTAAACCAAGTGATGTTCTTAGAGTAAGTGCAAAGACTGGACAAGGCGTTAGAGAACTTTTGGACTTAGTAGTTGTGGAGGTTCCTGCGCCAATTGGTGTAGCAGATGCGCCTGCTCGGGCAATGATTTTTGATTCCGTATATGACACATACAGAGGTGTTGTTACCTACGTAAGAGTTATTGATGGCAAGTTAACGCCAAGAGAAAAAATCAAAATGATGTCATCTGGGGCAACCCATGAACTATTAGACATAGGTGTTATTTCTCCGGAACCTAAATCCACTAAAGGCTTAGGCGTTGGAGAAGTTGGATATTTAATTACTGGTGTTAAAGATGTTAGACAATCTCGTGTCGGTGACACAATTACAGATGCAATAAAACCCGCTACAAAAGCTTTAGCAGGTTTCAAAGATCCAAAGCCAATGGTATTTGCTGGACTTTTTCCAATTGATGGAAGTGATTACCCACTTTTAAGAGATGCGCTGGACAAGTTGCAGCTAAATGATGCAGCCCTTGTTTATGAACCGGAGTCATCTGTGGCGTTAGGTTTCGGTTACAGATGTGGATTCTTAGGACTTCTACACCTTGAAATTGTTAGGGAAAGATTAGATAGAGAATTTAATTTAAGTTTGATTTCAACTGCTCCAAGTGTGGGATATCGAATCCTGATGGAGGATGGTCAAGAAATAGATATCACAAATCCAAGTGAATTTCCAAGTGGAAAAGTTTCTGAAATTTATGAACCTATTGTGAAAGCAACAATTCTTACTCCAAGTGATTACATTGGACCGGTTATGGAACTTGCTCAGGAACGAAGAGGGCAAATGCACAACATGGACTATTTATCTGAAGATCGAGTTGAACTTCGATACACATTGCCACTTGCAGAAATTGTTTTTGATTTTTTTGATCAATTAAAATCTAAAACAAGAGGTTATGCCTCTTTTGATTATGAACCATCAGGAGAACAAGTAGCAGATCTTGTAAAGGTTGATATTTTGCTTCATGGAGATCCTGTGGATGCATTTTCATCCATCGTTCACAAAGATAAAGCTTATGCCTATGGTGTTGAAATGACAGGAAGATTAAAAGAGTTAATTCCAAGACAGCAATTTGAGGTTCCAATTCAAGCAGCAATTGGAGCACGAATTATTGCCAGAGAATCAATTAGAGCAATAAGAAAAGACGTTTTAGCAAAATGTTATGGAGGTGATATTAGCCGTAAGCGTAAATTACTAGAGAAACAAAAAGAGGGTAAGAAGAGAATGAAAATGGTGGGACGAGTCGAAGTCCCTCAAGAAGCGTTCGTTGCTGCTTTGCAAACAAACACTGATCCTGCTTCAAAAGATAAGAAATGATCAAAGTTAAGTCTTGAGTCAGTGATTATAGTTTCAAACACAAAGCATAAGAGTGAAAAAGTGCTTCATACTTATTAGTAAGTATCATGGTGTCCATAAGCAATATTTAAGATTAGGGAATAAATGGCTGCACTACCTGAGGGAAGTCCAGCACCCCTTGATGGAAATTTAACGAACTTATTTGATTTAGTAAACAAACCATTTTCTTTGTATGTTCACGTTCCATATTGCTCAAAAAGATGCGGGTACTGTGATTTCAATACCTACACACCTTCTGAATTAGATCGCGAAGATCAAATTGAAAGCTGGCTTAATTCAGCAGTAAAAGAAATAGAACTGGCCAGAAGAGTGCTCAAAGAAGAATTAACTATAGATACTATTTTCTTCGGTGGTGGAACACCATCCTTGTTAGATTCAAATACTGTTGATAATTTCATTCAAAGTGTAAAAAGTAATTTTAAATTAAAACCCGGGCTTGAAATAACAATAGAAGCAAATCCTGACTCGATTACTGAAGAAAAATCTCAACGATGGCTAAATTCTGGTATTAATAGGGTCTCAATTGGGATGCAAAGTTCAACAAAGGAAGTATTAAAGAAATTAGATCGAACACATAATCCAGATAATGTTTCCCATTCTGTAGACATATTAAAGAAAAGCGGATTCGATAATTTCAGTCTTGACTTAATTTATGGAACTCCTGGAGAAAGTTTGAACGACTGGGAAAATAGTTTGAAAGACGCTATTGCACTAAACCCACCTCATATTTCTGCATACTCTCTGGTGATTGAACCTGGAACCAAGATGGGTGCCCAATTAAACAGAGGCGAAATCAGTCAAGTAAATGATGATGAGGCGGCTGATAAATACCAACTAGCAGACGAAATGCTTAACAAAAATAATTATTCTTGGTATGAAATATCTAACTGGGCAAAAAAAGATAAAGAATGTAAACACAATCTTAATTATTGGTTGGGAAATAATTGGTGGGGAATTGGACCAGGAGCTCATTCTCACGTCAATGGAGTTCGATGGTGGAACCATAAATTGCCTAAAGTATGGCGAGAACTTTTAGAAAAACAAAACAGTCCAGCACTGGCAAGAGAAGTCTTATCAGAAGATCAAATAAGAAGTGAACAAATAATGCTGTTGAGTAGATTAAGAACTGGTTTAGGAAATCATGAATTAGATGAAAACAGGATAGAAAACTTAATTGCAAACCAATTAGCAACTTTGGATGCCAACAAGATTGTTCTTACCCTCAAGGGTCGATTACTTGCTGATGAGGTTTTTAGACAATTAAGCGCTTAGGTTCTTGGTGAATCTAGATGTATTTTCAGCAGAAATTATGAGTTGAGTTCGCCGTTTCTTTAATGAGCAAGTAATCTAGCACTTAGGGTATTTGAGTGCTAAAGAAATGAAATGGTGATTGCAGACAATGGATGAACGCAAGTTCGCTGTTTTAAGGGCAATTATTGAAGACTATGTTGCTACCCAAGAACCTATCGGCTCGAAAAGTATTGTCGAAAGACACCGTCTGAAAGTTTCTCCAGCAACTGTGAGAAACGAAATGGCTGTATTAGAAGATGAAGGTTACATAGTTCAACCTCATACAAGTGCTGGAAGAATTCCAACTGATAAAGGTTATAGAACATTCGTTAATCGCTTAAATGAAGTTCGAGCTCTTTCAACAGCAGAAAGTAAAGCTATTACTCAAGTTCTTCAAGGTGCAGTTGACTTAGATGACGTTATGCAAAAAACTGTAAAACTCTTGGCCCAATTAACAGGTCAAGTCTCAGTGATTCAATATCCAATTCTTTCAAATTCTGTGGTTAAACATATTGATTTAATTGCTGTAACAGACTCAAGAATTATGATTGTTTTAGTTGCAAACTCAGGAAGGTTAGAGCAAGCAACGGTTGAACTACCAAAACCTTTAAGTTTAGATTCACTCGACGCATTGAGATTAAAACTAAAGTCGACTATTACTGATAAGAAATTCTCAGATGTTTCTACATTGATTTCTAACTTCTCCAAGACTGCAAATCCTGTCGAAGTCAAATCTGTGGAAGTCATTGTTGAGAAAGTAAATAATTTGGCAATGGAGTCTGGAGATCAAAAAGTAATGGTTGGTGGAGCAGGAAATCTTGCAAGACTTGATCCAGACTTTAGTAAAAACCTATTACCTGTTTTAGACGAGATTGAAGAAAATGTTGTGGTGTTAAAACTTCTAGGTGAAATGTCAAGTTCAGATGATATTTTTGTCAGAATTGGGCATGAAAACAAAGCCTCAAATTTGCACTCTGCCTCAATTGTTGCAACGGGTTATTCAAGTGGCGACTCATTGTCAAAGTTAGGAATTGTTGGACCAACAAGAATGGATTATCCAGGAACTATGGCTGCGGTAGGTGCAGTTGCTAGATATCTGGGACGAATTTTAGGAAATAATTAATGGCAAACGATTTTTATGACGTTCTAGGAGTCGATAGTGAAGCAACTTCTGAAGAAATTAAAAAAGCGTACCGAAAACTTGCGCGTGAATTACATCCTGATTTAAATCCAGATCCAGTAGCTGCAGAAAGATTTAAAGAAATAACTGCAGCATATGAAACTTTAAGTGATGATCAGAAAAGAAGAATGTATGATTTAGGTTTTTCTGGCAACGGACCTTCTGCTGGAGGTTTTGGATTTGGTGGCTTAGGTGATTTTGTTGACGCCTTCTTTGGTTCAACACAACAAAGAGGACCTCGTTCCAGAACAAGGCGTGGTCAAGATGCGTTAATCAGATTAGATATTGACTTAATGGATGCATTCACAGGATTAAATAAGGATCTAACTGTTGAAACTGCAGTTGTTTGCAACGTCTGCAATGGATCATGTTGCGCACCAGGAACTACACCCACAGTTTGTTCAATGTGTAGGGGTAGAGGAGATGTGCAAGCGGTTCAAAGATCTTTACTCGGACAAGTTGTTTCTAGTCGACCATGTCCACAATGTTCAGGTTTTGGAACTGTGTTACCCAGTCCATGTTCAGAATGTGCAGGTGAAGGAAGAGTTAGAACCCGTGCCACTTTGAACGCACAAATTCCTGCGGGAGTTGATACAGGAACAAGAGTTCAATTAGTCGGCAGAGGAGAAGTTGGTCCAGGTGGCGGAGATGCTGGAGATTTGTATTTAGAAATAGTTGTTAAGCAACATAAATCATTACATAGAGTTGGTGATGATTTACAAAGTATCGTGACAATTCCAATGAGTGCAGCTGCACTTGGAACCTCTTTTGAATTTAAGACTCTTGATGCTGCAGAGCAAATTACTGTCAAATCTGGAACTCAATCTGGAACAGTAATTTCATTAAGAGGACGAGGTATGCCTCGCTTAAGAAGAGAAGGTCGTGGTGATTTGCATATCGAAATTATTGTTGAAACTCCACAAGGACTAAATGAAGAACAAAAGGGCTTAATTAAAAAACTCTCTGAGCTACGTGGAGAAGACTCACTAGAAGTTGAACCAGAGAAATTAAATGATTCAGGTTTATTCAGTAAATTACGAGATGCGTTTACACGCCCCTAAGTATGGAACCAGCCTATTTTCTTGTTTCAACATCTGATTTAGATTCACCAGTTTTTAACATTCACGGAACAGAAGCCCATCATGCTCTTAGAGTTAGAAGGGTACGTGAAAACGAAAAGCTCGTTGTTACAGATGGTAAAGGCCAAGTTGCTGAGGTCGAAGTCCTAACTTTGGGACCTGGTGAGCAAGTGACTGTGAAAGTTCTGAAAAAGAAAACAAAAGAGCTGATAAAGCCCAAAATTTGTGTTGCTCAAGCCTTGGCAAAAGGCGAAAGATCTGAGCTTGCAGTGGAACTATTAACTGAAGTTGGAGTTGACGAAATTATTCCTTGGCAGGCAAATAGATGCATTGTGAAATGGGATGAAAAATCAAATAAGGGTGAAGAAAAGTGGAAACAGATATCTAGAGAATCTTCCAAGCAATCACGCAGGGCATTCTTTCCAGAGATTAAAAGTTGCCTTAACTCTAAAGAATTAGCAAATGAATTTAGTAATTATGCAACAGTTATTATTCTTGATCCTGATTCAAGTGTTTTATTCACTGATGTAATTCAAGAAGTTAAAAACGAAGTTCTTTTAATAATTGGGCCAGAAGGTGGAATAGATGAGTCTGAAATGGAAATGTTTAAAAAAGCTAACTCCATAAGTGCATCATTAGGAGAAACTATTCTTCGAACCTCTACAGCAGGCGCAGTCTCAGCAGCAATTTTACTTTCAAAAACTAGATGGCTAAACTAATAAGATGAGTGATTGCTTATTTTGTAAAATAGTTAACGGAACTATTCCTGCAAATAAGGTTTTAGAAAATGATGACTTTTTAGCATTTAGAGATATTTCACCCCAGGCTCCAGTCCATGTTTTAGTAATTCCTAAAAAGCATTTTGAAGATATATCTGAGCTTTCACAAAAAGATTTAGAGTTATCTGCAGGTTTAATGAAAACTGCGACTGAGGTAGCAAAAGTGGAAAACCTAGACGCAGGATTCAGAATTGTCTTGAACACTGGAGAAGACGGGGGCCAAACGGTTCAACATGTTCATGCCCACGTACTGGGTGGTCGTGGCCTCACTTGGCCACCAGGCTAATTAGACAAATCTAGATAACTGAATACGATTATTAGACGATGACAAGTGTGAGTAGTGACTTCCAATCTCGTATTGTCGTACCCCCATCCTTATCAATGTCTGCATTAGTTGGAAGTAGCGACGAGTATTTAAGAACTATCGAAAATAGTTTTCCAAGAGTGGTTCTTCATGTGCGTGGAAATGAAATTAATTTATCTGGTCCTGCCGATGAAGTGAAACTTGCAAATCAACTTTTTTCTGAATTAATCACAGTGATTAGAACTGGGCAAAGTTTAAGTGTGGAGACAGTTGAAAGATCAGTAGGAATGCTTAGAAGTGAAAGTGAAATTAGGCCTAGTTCTTTACTAACTGCAGATATTTTAACTTCCAGAGGAAAATCAATAAGACCTAAGACTTTGAATCAAAAAGCCTATGTTGACGCTATTGATAAACACACAGTTGTTTTTGGAATCGGACCTGCAGGTTCTGGTAAAACTTATCTTGCAGTAGCAAAAGCTGTTCAAGCTCTTCAAGCTAAACAGGTCAACAGAATTGTGCTAACTAGACCTGCGGTTGAGGCAGGGGAACATTTGGGTTTTCTACCCGGAACATTATCTGAAAAAATTGATCCATACCTTCGACCTCTTTACGATGCATTACAAGACATGATTGATCCTGACAAGATCCCAAAACTTATGACTAATGGTTCTATTGAAGTTGCCCCCCTTGCCTATATGCGTGGAAGAACCTTGAATGATTCATTCATTATTTTGGATGAAGCACAGAATACTTCCCCTGAACAAATGAAGATGTTTTTAACTCGTCTGGGTTTTGGATCAAGAATGGTTGTTACAGGAGACGTGACTCAAATCGATTTACCTTCAGGAACAAAGTCTGGACTTAAAGTTGTACAAGATATTTTAAATGACGTTGAAGATTTGGCTTTCATTCAGTTGAATTCAAAAGACGTTGTAAGGCACAAACTAGTTAGTCGAATTGTAGAGGCCTATGAAAATTGGGATTCTGCAAAAGAAAAACGTTGAGGCTTAATTAATTTAATGATTGATGTCAGTAATTTAAGTTCTATTAACATTGATGAGAAAAGCGTTATTCACTACGTCAATCAAATGCTTAAATTTCTTAAAGTTAACCCAAAATCTGATGTTTCAATCCTTTTTGTCGATGAAGATGAGATGACCAAACAACATGTGCGTTGGATGAATGAAGATGGACCAACTGATGTTATGAGCTTTCCAATGGATAATGTTTTACTGAAAAATAGTAAAAGTTTAAAAAAACAAGCAACTTTGGGGGACATAATTATTTGCCCCAGCGTTGCACTAAAAGATGCCAGAAAACAATCAATCAATCCCGCCTACCATCTGGTCTTTCTCCTCGCGCATGGCATTTTGCACCTATTGGGCCTTGATCATCAAGAGAAATCTCAACGAGGCGTAATGCAAAAAAAGGAGCAAGGTATTATGAATTCCTTGAGGACCGTGAAGAAACATTGATTAATTTAACCGTTTTTATTATTGCTGCCATAGTTGTTGAACTAGTTGCTGCTTTTTTCATTGCAGGCAGAACTGCAATTTTAAGGACTTCTGAATCAAGAGTTGACCAATTACGTAAAGAAGAAGTAAAGGGTGTCGATAATTTACAAAAAGTAGTAAACGAGAAATCAAAACACGTCGCAGTTTTGCAACTTGTGGCCCTAGCTTTAACTTCAACTGGTGGTGTTCTTTTAACTTTTGTATTTATAAAAACTAATTCGAATCTAGATGCAGCCTTAGCCTTAGCAATTATTGTTGTGTCTCTGCTTGGATTTATTGTTTTAGGTGTGGCCCCAGAAACTTTGGGTAGACAAAAATCTGACCGCATTTCAATTTTAATGTCTCCGATTTCCTTAGCTTTAAAACCTGTAATTTGGCCAATTGCAAAATTACTGGTTGCAATTGGAAATGCGTTGACTCCAGGTAAAGGTTTTAAAGATGGACCATTTGCATCAGCTGAAGATTTAAGAGACCTAGTGGATCAAGCAGAAGAAGCAGACGTAATTGAAGACGAAGAAAGACAAATGATTCATTCTGTTTTCGAGCTAGGTGACACTGTGGCAAGAGAAGTCATGGTTCCAAGAACCGACATGGTTTGGATTGAAAAGGGAAAAACTCTAAGGCAGGCAATTTCACTTTCGCTTCGCTCTGGCTACTCTCGTATTCCGGTAATTGGGGAAGACTCCGATGACATTATTGGCGTGGTTTATTTGAAAGATATTTCAAGAAGAATTTTTGAAAATTCAGAGGCTGAAAGAACTGAGCTAGTTGAGAAACTTATGCGATCTGCCTATTTTGTGCCAGATAGTAAACCAGCAGATGAACTATTACGCGATATGCAGTCTGCCAGGGTGCATCTTGCTGTAGTAATTGATGAATATGGCGGAACAGCTGGGCTTGTAACTATTGAAGATATTTTAGAAGAGATTGTTGGTGAAATAGCTGACGAATATGACACGCATGCTCCTGAAGTAAATGAATTAGGACCAAATGTTTATCGAGTAAGTTCCAGAATTCACCTTGATGACTTAGCAGAGTTGATTGATTTAAATCTGTCTAGTGACGATGAAGGGGTGGATACTCTTTCTGGATATCTGGCAAAACAATTAGATCGAGTCCCAATTCCAGGCACCTCCATCGTGATTGAAGGCTGGGAATTTGTTGCCGAAAGAGCAGCTGGAAGAAGAAATAAAATTGGCACAATCTTGATTAGAAAGAATGAAGCAACAGAATCCGAGTAATTCAAGATTTTCAACTTGAAACAACTGGCTCAAATAATCTTGATTAAGCTATCTGCAACGATATGGGTATGAGTAATTTTAGAAGTGGTTTTGCCTGCATCGTAGGTAGACCAAACGTTGGCAAATCCACGTTGACTAATCAACTAGTTGGAGAAAAAATTGCCATCACTTCTAAACGACCTCAAACAACAAGACATGCAATTAGAGGATTAGTTCATAGACAAGATGGTCAATTAATACTTGTTGATACACCAGGAGTGCACAAACCAAAAACACTTCTTGGGTCCAGACTAAATGATGTTGTACGCGACACCTGGAGCGAAGTTGACGTTGCAATATTTTGCGTACCAGCTGATCAAAAAATAGGTCCTGGTGACAAATTTATTGCTCAAGAACTTAGTAATGCAACTAAAAAACCAAAAATAGGAGTCGTAACAAAATTAGATTCAGCAAGTCAATCAGATATTGCTGAAAGACTCGTTGAATTAGATGAACTAGGTAAGGAAACAGGTTGTAATTGGAAAGAGATAATTCCAATAAGTGCTAAAACTAGAGCAAACCTAGATGTTTTAATGAATTTAGTAATGCCACTTCTTCCAGAAGGACCTGCCTTATATCCCGAAGGAATTTTTACTGATGAACCAGTTGAAACAATGGTTGCTGAATTCATTAGAGAAGCAGCTCTGGATGATTTAAGAGAAGAGCTCCCACATTCACTTGCTGTTGTAGTGGAAAGTATTGAACCAGATGAAGATAGACCAGCTGATAGACCCCTTATGAGAATAAGAGCCAGTATTTATGTTGAACGCGATAGCCAAAAAGGAATTATTATTGGCCATAAAGGTTCAAAGTTAAAAGAGATTGGTTCTATTGCAAGAAAGCAAATTGAGAAATTAATTGGTATGCAAGTATTTCTTGAATTGCATGTGAAAATTGCACCTGAATGGCAGTCAGACCCAAAAGAACTCTCTAAACTAGGTTTTTAAGGTTTAGTTTCAATATTGTGTAATTCAGGAATAAGTTCATAACGTTTACCATATGTTTGAATAATTGAGATAATTGCCGCCGCGATTGGAATTCCAATCAATGCTCCCACGGCGCCAAAGAAACTTGCAAAAACGATAACCGAACCAAAAGCAACAGCTGGATGAATATTCATAGTCAGAGACGAAATTCTAGGTGTGAAAAAGTAATTTTCAATCTGTTGATAAATCGTCATAAATAAAATCACAAATAGTCCATCTTTTGGATCGTTAACTACCGCAACAATTGCCGGGATGATTCCACCAATATATGTTCCAAAGGTAGGAACAAATTGACTAATTAGGCCGGTAAAAAGTCCCAACGGTAACCAGTAGGGGACATCCAATAGCAATAAAAATACTGAAGTTATAACTGAACTTAGTGTTGCAAGAATAACTCTACTTATAACAAATGATCCAGTTTTTTCTGTAGCTACTTGCCAAACAGTTGTGAATATAACTTGTTGTTTGGACGGTAACCAACTTCCAATTGTTTTCTTTATTTTTGGGGCATCTGCAGCAAAGTAGAAAGTAAAAAGCAAGAGTGTAAAAATATTGAAAATGAATCCAAAAATACTGGTAACTATTCCAAATATTCCACCAGCTAGTCCTTGTGCAAAATTAGCAATTTGGGTATTAGAAAGATTTAGGGACTCGGTGAGTGAAGAGGAATCGATTTCTAGATTAAATGAAGTATTAAGCCAATCTGTAAAGCCAATTACTAAAGCAGGAACCTGAAGTATCAAACTGGCTAATTGTGAAGCTAAAAGTTGTCCAAAAGCTGCAATAAATCCAGCAATTAAAATAATTAATCCTATTAAAACTATGAAAGTGCTTAAACCTCTCTTTAGGCCTTTCTTAGTTAATATCTCTACAACTGGAGTAATTGCAATACCAATAAGCCAGGCAAGTAATAAAAGAAAGAGAAAATCTTTGGTTTTGCCAAAGGCCCATTCAACTAACTGAAATCCAATAACTAAAACCAGAACTGTAATAACACTTCTTTGGACAAATCGTCGATTTACTGAAAAATCCCAGCGACTTCCAGAAGCGCTGATGCCCGAAATATCAGGGGTGTTGTCCCTAGATCCTTGACTGCTCAATTAATCTCCTTGGCCTAATTCACAACTCTACTTAACTTGTTTCACCTTGAGGGTGTTGTGGTGGTGAAGCCAAGATAAATTCCAGCAGAATTAGTCCTATGCCTCAATACCGCGATGAAGGAATAGTGCTTCGTACTCAAAGACTTGGGGAAGCAGATCGCATTGTCACAGTTCTAACCAGAAACAGTGGGCGAGTACGAGCTGTGGCTAAAGGTGTTAGAAAAACAACTTCAAGATTTGGTGCCAGGGTAGAACCCTTTGGTCATATTGATGCACATTTTCATATTGGTAGGTCTTTGGATATTTTGAGCCAAGTTGATTCTTTTTATTCTTATGGTGCAACTTTGTCGCAAGATTATGCCAAGTGGACTGCAGGTCAAGCGATGTTAGAAACAGCAGAAAGATTAACACCTGAAGAAAAAGAACCAGCAACTCAACAATATTTATTACTAATCGGTGGCTTAAGAGCTTTAATTAAAGATGAACATGAACCAAACTTAATTCTTGATTCTTATTTATTGCGCTCTCTTTCTTTAGCTGGATATTCACCATCTTTTTATGAATGTGCACGTTGTGGCGCAGAAGGACCTCATAGAGCATTTTCAGTAAGTACAGGTGGTGCAACTTGTGAAGAATGCAGACCACCTGGTTCAGTTGTTCCTGCTCCGGCCACAATTTCCTTGATGTCAGCACTACTTACCGGGGATTGGGAAAGTGCTGATGCCTCAGAATTAAAATTCAGGAGAGAAGCAAGTGGAATAATTGCTGCATACCTACAATGGCATATTGAACGTGGATTGCGATCATTAAGAATGGTGGAAAGATAAAAGTGGCAAAAGCTAGAAAAAAATTTCCACCTGTTCCAAGACATAAAAGTGGAGTTAAGCCTCCAGGAATTTCATCGACCTTTGTTCCTAATCATGTAGCAATTGTTATGGATGGAAATGGTCGCTGGGCTAAAGAACGAGGATTACCAAGAACAGCAGGACATGAGGCTGGAGAGTTAGCACTTCTTGATGCTGTTTATGGCGCTTTAGAAATAGGGGTTAAGTATTTAACTGTTTATGCTTTCTCAACAGAGAATTGGAAAAGAAGTCCACAAGAAGTTAAATTCTTGATGAACTTTAATAGAGAAGTAATACATAGAAGAGTTGAAGAAATGAATCAATTCGGAATTAAGGTTCGTTGGTCTGGTAGAGAAGCAAGGCTTTGGAAAAGTGTTGTTGATGAATTAAAGAAAGCCGAGCGAAAAACATCCAAAAATGATCAGTTAACTTTAACAATGTGTGTTAACTACGGCGGAAGAGCAGAAATTGCAGATGCCATGATGGAAATTGCACAAGATGTGAAAGATCGAAAACTCAAACCCAGTGCCATCACTGAGAAAAAAATTAAGAAATATCTTTATGAACCAACTTTGCCAGATGTTGATTTGTTTTTGAGAACATCAGGAGAGCAAAGAACTAGTAATTTCTTGCTGTGGCAATCAGCTTATGCAGAAATGGTATTCATGGATGTTTTGTGGCCAGATTTTGATAGAAGACATTTATGGCAAGCAATAGAAATTTATGCCAAAAGAGAACGTCGCTTCGGTGATGCAAAACCTAATTAACGGCAGTTTTTACAAAGTCCAAATACTTCAATAGTGTGACCTGAAATTAAATATCCTTGCTCGCGGGCAATCTTTTCTGTCCAAATTTCAACTTCAGGTGCTGATATTTCTGTTGTTTTATTACAACCGGTACAAACTAAATGATGATGATGATCTGTACTACAGGCTCTATATAAAGCTTCACCATCTTCGTTTCTCAAAACATCAATGGCACCTGTTTCAGCTAAGGCTTGCAAAGTTCTATAAACAGTTGCTAGACCAACTTTTTCACCCTTCGAACTTAAAACAGCGTGAACTTCTTGTGCTGAACTAAATTTGGTAATTGTGGAAAGCACATCAGAAACAGCTCGACGTTGTCTAGTTGGTCTTAGACTTTCCACATTAACCATTTTTATTCTCCGATATTTCCCACGATTAACCACATGGCAACGACTCCCACAACTGTGGCGAGCATAGTTAATCGAGAAGGATGTCTGGAGTGAGCTTCAGGCAAAATATGTGAGGTAGCCAGGTAAATAACGAAACCTGAAAACACTGCTAAGTAGATTCCAACAGCTCCTTCACTTAAAGTAATCAAGCTACCTAAAGTGGCTCCAGATATTCTCATCACTGCATCAACTCCAAGTAATGAAATTGACGCTTTTTTCCATTGCCCACTTTTAATTAGCAGTGAAACAGTATTTAGCCCGTCACTAAAAGCATGGGCGAGAAGTGCAATGAAGACGGTAAACCCAAGTGCAGGACTTACCTGAAATGCAATACCTATTGCCACACCATCTAGAAATACGTGTCCGGCCATGCCCAAAGCACCAAGACCACCAGCGATGTTAACTGGATGTTTATGGCCCTGATGGTATTCAGAATCTGTTGCTTCATGAGATCCGAAAATCTTTTCCGAGAAGTGAAGAATTAAGAATCCAATTACAAGGGCAAGTGAAACTACTTGAATGCCACCAAATGAATCGGTGTTCATCTCAAATATTTCAGGTAGCAAGTCAAAAGCGACCAAGCCCAGTAGGAGACCTCCGGAAAGGCCCAAAACTAGATGAAGTCGGTCTTTGCCTCTAATTGCTAAGTAGCCACCTGCGAAAGTGGCTAAAACGGTTACTGCTGCTAAAACGATTGAAATGTTCATAAACCCAAAACTAGCCTATTTGAGAATGATTGTCAAACTCATTTAGAATCGACTGAAAGCCGCGTAAAAAATCAGCAAAGCCACTAAGACTCGAAGAACTTTAGAAGAGCGCGATAAAAGTGGCCAGCTCAAAGCAAGTAACCAAACCAGTACAAGACCTATGAACAATAAAGCGAAAAACCCAATCCAAAAACCAGCAGGTTGCGCTGGATTAGCCAACAATCCGATCAGCAAAAAAACTGTTAAGACCACAGGTAAAACCCAACGAGGTAAAGCATGAAGTCTCACCAAGTAAGGGGCACTAACCTTTTCTAATCTTTTCCTGAAGTCTGACATTTTCACTCCCACGTTTTATACAGTTATACCTCTAGTCTGGCCGATATGTTCGTAATAACAAGTCATGTCCCTGCCAACCAACAAGAATTTATGGCACATACCAAAAAAATGAGCGAAATATTGTCTCAAGAGCCCGGCTTCATTGAATTACTGGTGGGACGATCTCCCGATAAGCCTGACACTTTGTTAGTCGTTCAAAAATGGGACTCCATAGGCAATGCTCGCAGGGCCATAAATTCTGGTAAAAATAGAATGGATGTTTGGCCAGTTATGTCTAGTGCCAAAGATGAACCGACCATGTTTGAAACTCTCTTTGAGTTCAAAGATGGATTTGGCACTGACTTTGAATCGGTGCTTAACCAGAACTAAGTAAGTCTTTAAGTAGGCTGAAGGTTCACTACTTATATGGATCAAAAGGGGATTAATTCTCATGGTGCTAAATCGGGTTGAAGCCATAGTCAACTTGGCTAAACGCCGCGGTTTTGTCTACCAATCTAGTGAAATTTATGGTGGTAGCCGTTCAGCTTGGGATTATGGTCCACTGGGAGTAGCACTAAAAGACAATGTCAGAAACCAATGGTGGCAATCAATGGTTAGATCCAGAGAAGACGTTGTTGGACTTGATTCATCAGTAATTCTTGCCCCTCAAGTTTGGCAAGCATCAGGTCACGTTGAAGCATTTGTTGATCCATTAACAGAATGCAAACAGTGTCACAAAAGATACCGAGCAGACCAACTAATTGAAGGTTATGTTGCAAAAAATAAAAAAGAACCAGCAAATGGATTAGCTGATATTGCTTGCGCAAATTGTGGCACCCGTGGTCAGTTCACAGAAGAAAGAATGTTTAACGGCATGCTTCGAACACAAATTGGGGTAGCCGAAGATGATGGTGCAACTCACTACTTAAGACCAGAAACTGCCCAAGGAATTTTTGTTAACTTTAATAATGTTTTAACCTCTTCAAGAAAAAAACCTCCTTTTGGTATTGCTCAAGTTGGTAAAGCATTCAGAAATGAAATAACTCCTGGTAATTTTATTTTTCGAACCAGAGAATTTGAACAAATGGAATTAGAATATTTCGTGAAACCAGGCGAAGATGAAAAATGGCATGAATACTGGTTAGAACAAAGATGGAATTGGTATGTTGATTTGGGAATTAAACCCGAGAACTTAAGAAAATTTGAGCACCCGAAAGAAAAACTTTCTCATTATGCAAAACGAACAGTTGATATTGAATACAAGTTTGAATTTGCAGGTTCTGAATGGGCAGAACTTGAGGGAGTTGCCAATAGAACTGATTACGATCTGAAAACACACAGTCAAGCAAGTGGTACAGATCTGAATTACTTTGATCAAGAAAACAATGAAAAATACATTCCTTATGTAATCGAACCTTCTGCTGGTCTAACAAGAGCAGTCTTGGCATTTCTACTTGATGCCTATGACGAAGATGAAGCACCTAATTCAAAAGGTGGAGTTGATAAACGAACCGTTTTAAGACTTGATCCAAGACTTTCTCCAATTAAAGTTGCAATACTTCCTTTGTCCAGAGATGAAAAATTGAGTCCTTTGGCAAAAGAAATTGCTGCAGAACTAAGAAAAAAATATATGGTGGAATTTGATGATTCAGGTGCAATTGGTCGAAGATATCGAAGAGCAGATGAAATAGGAACTCCTTATGCAGTCACAGTGGATTTTGAATCACTGGATGACAAAAGTGTCACAATTAGAGATCGAGACAGCATGGAACAGGTAAGAGTTCCCATAGCCGAATTACCAAATTGGTTAGGTTCACGTTTACCTGCGTAAAATAGATTTACCTATGTCTTTACAAACATCTAGATTTGTCGTTAATCCTCCAGTAGTACTTGCTCCTATGGCAGGAATCACTAATCAAGCTTTTAGAAGATTGTGCCGCGAATATGGGGCAGGACTTTATGTAAGTGAAATGGTTACTAGTCGCGCCTTAATAGAAAGATCTCCTGAAACAATTCGCATGGTCACTCCAGATCCAGATGAACAAATTAGAAGCGTGCAACTTTATGGAGTTGATCCTGAAGTTATGTCAAAAGCAGTTGAGATGTTGATCAGAGAAAACAGAGCAGATCATATTGATCTAAATATGGGATGTCCTGTTCCAAAGGTTACAAAAAAAGGGGGAGGCGCAGCTCTACCTTGGAAGCAAGATTTATTTAAATCAATCTTAGAAAGTGCTGTAAATACTGCAAATAAAGTCGCTGCAGAATTGGGTGTTAAACCAGTTCCAGTAACTGTGAAAATGCGAATGGGAATTGATGATGACCATTTAACTTATTTAGAAGCAGGCAGAGCAGCAGCTAATGCTGGAGTTGCATGGGTTGCATTACATGCAAGAACAGCAGAACAAATGTATTCCGGAAAAGCAAGATGGGATGCCATTAAGAATTTAGTAGAAGAGTTGAAAGATTTAAATGTTCCAGTTTTAGGAAATGGCGATATTTGGTCAGCCCAAGATGCATTAGACATGGTTAAGCAAACAGGATGTGCAGGAGTAGTTGTAGGTCGAGGTTGTTTAGGTAGACCATGGTTATTTGGTCAACTTGCAGCAGCTTTTGCAGGCAACGAAATTCCAAAAGATCCAGGTTTAGATGTAGTGGCACAAATAATTAAACGCCACGCAGTTTTGTTATGCGAACTTTATGGTGAGTACAAAGGAATTAGAGACATCAGAAAACACATGGCTTGGTATCTAAAAGGATTTTCAGTAGGCAATCAATTAAGAACTTCTTTAGCTATGGTTGAAAGTTTAGAAAATCTTGATTTTCTACTTTCCAAGTTAGATACAAATCAAGCTTTTCCAGAAATTATTGTCGATAAACCAAGAGGAAGAGTCGGATCACAAAAGAAAGTATCCCTGCCACATAATTGGCTAAATAGTAGAAGTATTGAAAAAAATGAAGTTAAAGATTTGCGTGAAGCAGAATTATCAGTTAGTGGCGGTTAAGTGTTTAAATTAATTAGGTTTTCATACAGTTTAATAAAGTGGTTTATCACCATAACTATTATTGCTGTTTTAGTTTTTGTGGGATATAACGCATATGGTGTTTGGAGTAGTTCAAAACTTGACCAAAGAGACAAAACAGATGCAATTATTGTTTTAGGTGCAGCACAATTTGATGGCCAACCTTCGCCCGTTTTTAGTAACAGACTTGATCATGCAGTAACACTTTTTAATGAAGAAGTTTCTCCAATTGTGATAACAGTGGGAGGAAAACAATCTGGAGATAGATTTACAGAAGCTGAAGCTGGATCAAATTACTTAAACAAAAATATTAAAAAAAGTAATATCAAAGCCATTACAGATGGAAAAGATACCTTGGAAAGTTTTCAACTAATCAGAAATGAGTTTCCTGACTTAAAAACCGTAACCCTGATTAGTGATCCAGCTCATTTGTGGAGAAGTAAGTTGATGGCAGAAAATCTAGGTTTTGAAGCCAAAATTTCTGGGACACAAGATGGACCGGGAAGTTTGTTAAGTAATTCTTATTTCGTGAGAGAAGTCGCATCAACTTTGAGATATGAATTCAAGAGCCATTTCTCAAGTCAGTGGTCATTACTAAGATCGATTGTGTTATGACATTTCAAGATGATCAACTATCTCCTGGGTATAACCAATTTGATGAACAAAGATTTGTAGTAGAGCCACCTAAGCGGCACGGACGAAGAGCCTTTGCCAGAGATAAAGCACGCGTATTACATTCGGCAGGTTTAAGAAGACTTTCGGCTAAAACCCAAGTTATGTCAGCAGGTGCTGATGACTTTCCACGCACACGACTAACTCACACTTTAGAAGTTGCACAAATTGGTAGAGAGTTAGGTGAAGCACTAGGTTGCGATCCTGATTTAGTAGAGACCGCTTGTTTAGTACACGATATTGGTCATCCACCTTTTGGCCATAACGGAGAAGAAGCCCTACATCAAGCTGCTTTAGATATTGGTGGTTTTGAAGGCAATGCTCAAACTTTTAGATTGCTAACCAGACTTGAATCAAAAACTATTCGAGACAACAGATCTATTGGGCTTAATTTAACTAGAGCAACTCTTGATGCCGCCACTAAATATCCATGGGCATTTGATGGTAAAAATCCTAAGTTTGGCTTTTACCAAGAAGATCAGGAAATATTTGAATGGGTCAGAAAAGATGTAACAACAAAAGATAAAGTCTTTGAAGCTCAAGTTATGGATATAGCCGATGATATTGCTTATAGTGTGCACGATATTGAGGATGCAATTTATGGCAAACACTTCAATCCAAATTCATTGAGCGCACAAGAAGAATTTGATGAAGTTGTTAAGGTTGCAAAATCAGAATATGCCCCCGATCTTTCTAGTGATCAATTAAATCAAGCCTTAAATTACTTAATAAATCAAGAATGGTGGGTGAAAAGCTTCACAGCTATTCAAGTTGAAATGGCTGCCCTAAAGAATATGACCAGTTATTTGATTGGCAAATTCACTGAAGAAATTGAAAAATCTACAAAACTTGAAAATAAGTCAACAAACTTAACTAGATATAACGCAAAATTAGTTGTGCCTAGTGAAACCAGATCACAAATAGCAGTATTAAAAGCAGTGGTAAATCTATTTGTCATGCAACGAAAAGGTGCTGCAGAAAATTATGCTAAAGAGCAAGAATTAATTTTATCTATTGTGGCAGGGTTGCAGCAAAATCCTAATAAATTAAATCCGCAGTTCAAGTCCCAGTTTGATAGTGCTACAAATGAAAAAGATGCCAAAAGAGCAATAATTGACCAAGTTGCAAGCCTGACAGACTCTTCAGCAAGAAGACTTGCCCAAGAATTTGTAGGCTAGGACTCATGGCTGGAAGAATCAGAAACGAAGACGTTGTTCTAGTTAGAGAACGAGCTCGAATCGATGAAGTTGTTCGAGAACATGTCTCTTTAAAAAGTGCAGGTGGGGCAAGTCTTAAAGGTTTATGCCCATTTCATGATGAGAAATCTCCGTCGTTTCATGTAACTCCATCAAAAGGTTTTTGGTATTGCTTTGGATGCGGGGAAGGTGGTGATGTAATTGGTTTTCTGCAAAGAATTGAACATTTATCTTTTGCTGAAGTCGTTGAGAAATTAGCTGGAAAATATAACATTTCACTCAGGTATGACGAATCTTCCTATAAAACAGGTGTAAATGCAGGACAGCGAACCAGATTAGTAGAAGTAAACAAATTAGCAGCAGAATTTTTTGCAAGTAATTTAAATTCCCCCGAGGCAGATACTGGAAGAAAATTCTTAACAGAAAGAGGATTTGACAAAGAGGCAGCACTTAAATTTGGTGTGGGATATGCACTTAAAGGTTGGGATTCATTAACAAATCATCTTAAACAAAAAGGTTTTACTGAAGCTGAATTAACTTTGGCAGGATTATCTGTTGCAGGTCAACGTGGAGTTTATGACAGATTCAGAGGAAGACTAACTTGGCCGATCCGAGATGCAAGTGGAGATGTTGTTGGGTTTGGGGCACGACGTTTGTATGACGATGATCAAGGTCCAAAATATTTAAATACTCCTGAAACACCAGTTTATAAAAAAAGCCAAGTCTTGTATGGAATTGATTTAGCTAG
Organism: Candidatus Nanopelagicales bacterium; assembly: GCA_036819575.1. GTDB lineage: Bacteria > Actinomycetota > Actinomycetes > S36-B12 > UBA5976 > ATZT02. The sequence continues at coordinate 24,890 of DAIRXT010000006.1, forward strand.
AAAAGATATTGCAACAAGTAAGCAAGCTGTAATTGTTGAGGGTTATACAGATGTGATGGCTTGTCACTTAGCAGGAGTTACAACTGCTGTGGCAACTTGCGGTACTGCATTTGGTGAAGATCATGCTCGGGTTTTAAGAAGATTTTTGATGGATCAAGAACAACTTCGTGGTGAAATCATTTACACCTTTGACGGTGATGAAGCAGGTAGAAAAGCAGCTTTGAAAGCCTTTAATCTGGATCAGTCTTTTGTGGCACAAACATTTGTGGCGGTTGAATCTTCAGGTCTTGATCCATGTGAATTAAGACAAAAAAGCGGCAATGACGCTATTTTGGCATTAGTTAAATCTAGAGTTCCACTATTTGAATTTGTCATAAAGTCAACAATTGCCAGCTTTGATCTAAACACAGCAGAGGGAAGAGTTTCTGCATTAAGAGCAGCAGCACCAGTTGTAGCAGGAATCAAAGACGTTGCGTTAAGACCCGAATACACCAGAATGCTTGCAGGTTGGCTTGGTGCAGATTCAAATACTGTTGTGCAAGCTGTCGGTTCAGCTTCAAACAAACGAAGTCGCATTGATACAGATAATTTGAACAATAAACCAGAAGTTAAAGAGATCCTGAAAGATACTGTAGAAACCTCTATGGAAAGAGAATGCTTAAAACTTACCTTTCAATTTCCTGATCTTGTAACTACTTGGTTTACCCAGTTAACCCCAGATTGTTTTTCTCATCCAAAATATAGAGAAATCTTTGAATCGATTTCTAACATTGAACTTAGTGAAATTTCAGCCAATACTGCCCATGATTCAACTGAGGACGCTGAACAAAGAGCATTGATCGCAGCACTTTCAGTTGAAGAATTTAAAGCAAATGTTGAACCACGCTATGTTGATTCTGTTTTTGCCCGAGTGTTAGAAATTAATGCAGGTCGAACAATTGCTGATCTCAAGAGCCAACTTCAAAGACTAGATCCTCAAAGCCAAAGTTCTGAACATGATCGAATGTTCCAGCAACTCTTGAGCATCGAAGAATTTAGAAGGGCTTTGAGAGAGCAGTCTTTGGGCACATCGTGAGCAACCTCAAGAGACCTATTTTGCATGTTGTTGGTAAGTTTGCATTCGCGTTAAAAGTCATTCCCGCATAGCTCAATTGGCAGAGCACTCGACTGTTAATCGAGTGGTTCCTGGTTCGAGTCCAGGTGCGGGAGCTTCATTAAACCGAAAGTAACAAAAAATGTC
>DAIRXT010000007.1:0-18346 GCA_036819575.1 Candidatus Nanopelagicales bacterium
GAAACAAGACCAGAAAGTCAACCATGGCCAACTTACCCAATGACTTATCGAGTAACTAGTGCTCATGAAGAGGGCGGGGAAAGAATTTATAGTGTGAACACTCAAAAATTCATTGGTCAAAATAACCAAGTCACTGGTGTTGAATTAGTTGAAGTTGAGTTCAAGAATTCTAAATTTGAACCTGTTAAAGGATCAGAAAAGATAATTCCTGCAGACTTTGTGTTCTTAGCACTTGGATTTGTGGGACCAGAAAAAGCTCCATTTATAGATCAACTGAATTTAGAGTTAGATTTGAAAGGAAATATCGCCAGAGATGAAAATTTTGCCACCAACGCAGATGGCGTATTTGTGTGTGGTGATGCGGGAAGAGGTCAATCACTTATTGTCTGGGCAATAGCTGAAGGAAGATCAGCAGCAGCAGCAGTTGATAAATACCTGATTGGTGAAACAAATTTGCCTTCACCAATTGAGCCAACATCAAGACCAATCAGTGTTTAAAAATATGAATGCAATAGAATATAAAATATGAGAAGAGCCAAGATAGTTGCAACACTTGGGCCTTCCACAGATGATTTAGCAACAGTACAAAACCTCATAAAAGCTGGACTCAATGTAGCCAGATTAAATATGTCTCATGGCGATCATTCAGATCACAAGAAAAGACTTGATCTGGTTAGACAAGCATCATTAAATGAAGGTAAAGAAGTAGCAATTCTTGCTGATTTGCAAGGACCAAAAATTAGAGTGGGCATATTTGGTAATGGACCAGTTTTACTGGTTAATGGACAAAATTTCACAATCACCACAGACGATATAAGTGGTGATAAGGAAAAAGTTTCCACAACCTACAAGGGATTACCAGGAGATGTAAAAAAGGGTGATCCAATCCTTGTTGATGATGGAAAAATTCGCTTAGAAGTCATCGAAGTAAAAGGCAATAACGTTGTAACCAAAGTTATTGAAGGTGGAACTATCTCCAATAGCAAAGGTTTGAACCTTCCGGGTGTTGCGGTCAATGTGCCAGCAATGTCGGATAAAGATGAAGAAGATTTGATTTGGGCTTTAAAGAATGATTGCGACTGGATCGCTTTGTCATTTGTGAGAAATTCTAAAGACATTGCAGATGTTCACAAGATCATGGACAAAGTAGGAAAAAGACTTCCCGTTGTAGCTAAAATTGAAAAACCGCAAGCAGTTGCAAATCTAAAAGAAATCCTTGATTCCTTTGATGCCATCATGATTGCCCGAGGAGATCTTGGGGTTGAACTTCCATTAGAGGAAGTTCCATTAGTTCAAAAAAGTGCCATTCAACTTGCACGACAAATTGGAAAACCTGTAATTGTTGCCACTCAGATGTTGGAGTCAATGATTACTTCTTCAAGACCCACTAGAGCTGAAGCAAGTGATGTGGCAAACGCTGTTTTAGATGGCGCCGATGCCTTGATGCTAAGTGGTGAAACAAGTGTGGGAGAAAACCCTGTTGGGGTAGTAGAAACAATGGCAAGAATTATTCAACACGTTGAAGAAGAAGCTTTAGAACAACTACCAGAACTTCAAACAGAATCACAAGGAAGCACAGGAAGAGCTTTAACTACAGCTGCAGTGGCAGTAGGAAAAGCAATCACAGCTAAATACTTAATCGCTTTCACCGAAACTGGTAGAAGTGTGCGCTTAATGGCCAGACATCGCTCCAGCACACAAATTTTGGCTTTTGCCACAGACCAGAAAGTTCAAAGACAGCTGTCTCTTGTTTGGGGATCTGAAACTTTTCACGCAGCAACTGTTAAACACACAGACGAAATGGTTGCCACAGTTGATCGTCATTTGACTACGAATAAGTTGGCAAAGTACGGCGAACTAGTTGTTGTTGTGGCAGGTGTTCCACCAGGTGTTCCAGGAACAACAAATGGTATGCGTGTACACAAAGTTGGAACGGGTGCAGACGAAAGTTAATTTCATCTGCTAATCTTTCGATTTAGTAAGGCATCCTTTAAAACCGTCCCGTGAGGCGGAGAAGGAGGTCGAGAAGCACAATGGGTGCAAATTCTCGTAACTCTGCTCGAGTCGTTCTCGAATCATCCGATATTTCTAGAGCGTTAACTCGTATTGCGCATGAAATTTTAGAAAATAATAAAGGTTCAAAAGACTTGGTTTTGTTAGGTATTCCTTCAAGAGGGGTGCCTCTTGCTAATCGCATCGCTGAGAAAATTAGTGAATTTGAAAAGGTAAATATCCCAGTTGGATCCTTAGATATCACGATGTATCGAGATGATTTAAGACTTAAACCACCAAGAGCTTTAGCAAAAACAGAAATTCCTGAAGGTGGAATTGACCATAAAGTTGTGGTTTTAGTTGATGATGTTTTGTTTTCAGGAAGAACCATAAGAGCTGCCCTTGATGCGCTTAACGACATTGGCAGACCTGCAATGGTGCAGGTGGCAGTTTTGATTGATAGAGGTCACCGCGAACTTCCGATTAGAGCAGATTATGTTGGAAAAAATATTCCCACCGCCAGAAACGAATCTGTGCAAGTGCTTTTAGCTGATACTGATAACAACGAAGAAATAGTCACAATTTCAGCAGGTCAACAATGAAAAAGCACCTTGTCTCAGCAAGTGATTTAACTAAAGAAGATGCCGTTCTAGTTCTGGATACGGCAAAAGAGCTTGCAACAATCTCGGATCGTCCGGTTAAGAAGTTGCCAACTTTAAGAGGTCGAACTGTTGTCAATCTCTTCTTCGAAGACAGCACCAGAACAAGAATTTCATTTGAAGCAGCATCAAAGAGATTAAGTGCTGATGTGATCAATTTTTCTGCAAAAGGATCAAGTGTTTCCAAAGGAGAAAGCTTAAAAGACACAGCACAAACTTTGCAATCAATGGGAGCTGATGCCGTTGTTATTAGACACGGATCATCTGGCGCACCACATTTACTTGCTACCAGAAACTGGATTGATGCAGTTGTCATTAATGCAGGAGATGGAACTCATGAACATCCAACTCAAGCACTACTTGATGCTTACACAATAAGAAAACATTTAAGAAAAAATGAGGGCGACTTAAGTGGCATCAAAGTTGCAATCGTTGGCGATATATTGCACAGCAGAGTTGCTCGAAGTAATGCAATATTGCTTAAGACTCTAGGTGCCACACCAATCATGGTTGCACCGCCAACGTTGTTGCCTGTTGGAATAGAGAATTGGAATGGAGAGTATTCCTACAACTTAGATGACGTTTTACCTACAGTTGATGCCGTCATGATGCTTCGAGTTCAACAAGAAAGAATGAATGATGCATATTTTCCAACGGCAAGAGAATACTCAAGAAATTTCGGTTTGAACGCACAAAGATTAAAAAGAATGCAAGAACATGCTTTAGTGCTACATCCTGGTCCGATGAATAGAGGAATGGAAATTACAGCAGAAGTTGCTGATAGTAAAAACTCTGTAGTTATTGAACAGGTTGCAAATGGAGTAAGTGTTCGAATGGCTGTCTTGTATTTACTCTTGGGTGGTTCCAATAGCGAGATGGGTGAAAATAGCTGATGAAGATTTTACTTAAGAATGGGTCACTAAAAGGTGAAAAAAATGTTGATCTTCTAATTGAGAATGGCAAAATTATGAAGATTGGTCCAGCAAACTCTTTAACAGATGAAAATGCTGAAGTCATTGATTTGAGTGGCTTAATTATTCTTCCTGGACTAGTTGATTTGCACACACATTTAAGAGAACCTGGTCGAGAAGATGCAGAAACAATTGCTACCGGTAGTGCTGCAGCAGCTCGAGGTGGATTTACCGCGGTACATGCGATGGCAAACACTTTGCCAGTGGCAGATACAGCTGGTGTGGTGGAACAAGTATGGAACTTAGGAAAAAATGTTGGCCTAGTAGATGTTTATCCAATCGGTGCAGTCACCGTTGGATTACAGGGTGAAAAATTAGCAGAACTTTCAGCTATGGCTGATTCAAATGCACGTGTGCGCATATTTAGCGACGATGGGTTTTGTGTTTCAGATCCAGTCCTAATGAGAAGAGCATTGGAATACGTTAAAGCATTTGATGGAGTTATTGCCCAACATGCACAAGATCCAAGACTTACTGAAAACGCTCAGATGAATGAATCAGAATTATCTGGAAAATTAGGATTAATTGGTTGGCCTGCAATTGCAGAAGAAGCAATTGTTGCAAGGGATGTTTTGTTAACTGAACATGTCAAATCTAAGCTGCACATCTGTCATGCTTCAACAGCAGGAACAGTTGAGATTCTTCGATGGGCAAAGGATAAAAAAGTCAATGTCACAGCTGAAGTTACTCCACATCATCTGTTTCTAAATCAAACAAGTTGTGAAAGTTATAACGCAAATTTCAAAGTAAATCCTCCTCTTCGAACCAGCAAAGATGTTGAGGAATTAAGAAAAGCCTTGGCACAAGGAATTATTGATGTGGTTGCTACAGATCACGCTCCTCATCCAATTGAAGATAAAGAAGGCGAGTGGCAAAGTGCTGCTTTTGGAATGACTGGATTAGAAACAGCTTTGTCCGTAGTGGCTACTGCGATGATTGAAACCAAGTTAATGAATTGGGCAGATATTGCTCGAGTGATGAGTGAAAGACCAGCAGAAATAGGCCAATTAGCAGATCATGGACGACCAATTGCGGAAAATGAAATTGCGAATCTGTGCATAGTTGATCCTGAGATTACTTGGAAAGTTGATGCTCAAGACACGCATTCACTAAGTACTAACAATCCATTTCACGAAATGACGTTAAAAAGTAAGGTTGTTCATACAATCTTTCGTGGGAAATTTACAATGAAAAGTGGTCAAGTCCAAAAATGAGTTTCACACCTGCGCTCTTAGTTCTAGAAGATGGAAGCATCTTTAGAGGACGTTCCTTTGGTGCCGTGGGTGAAACTTTCGGGGAAGCAGTTTTCACAACAGGAATGACTGGTTACCAAGAAACACTGACTGATCCTTCTTATTATCAACAAATTGTTATTCAAACAGCACCACATATTGGTAACACCGGAATAAATGATGAGGATGATGAATCATCAAGAATTTGGGTATCAGGTTATGTTGTTAGGGATCCGTCTCGAATAGCTTCTAACTGGCGCTCCAAAAGATCTTTAGAACAAGAACTTAAGAATCAAAACATTATTTCAATTGCAGGCATTGACACCAGAGCTTTAACTCGTCACTTAAGAGATAAGGGTGCAATGCGTGCAGGAATTTTTTCGAAAGATATTTCAGCACATGACTCAGAATTCTATATAAATAAGGTTAAAAATTCACCACAGATGAAAGGTGCCGATTTATGTGGCATGGTTTCTACAAAAGAGTCTTTTGTTTTACCAGCCATAGGAAAGAAGCTTTATCAGGTAGCAGCAATTGATCTTGGTATGAAGAATGGAATATTGCAGAATTTAACCAAGAGAGGAATTGAGTTAACCGTTCTTCCAGTCACAGCCAGTGCTGAAGAGGTGTTGGCAGCTGGTGTTGATGGTGTTTTCTTAAGTAATGGTCCAGGAGATCCTGAAACTGCAATTCATGCAATTGAGGTTACAAAAGCAATTCTTAGAGCCAACAGGCCACTGTTTGGTATTTGTTTTGGTAATCAAATTTTGGGAAGAGCTGTGGGATTTGAAACTTATAAGTTAACTTTTGGACACCGTGGAATAAATCAACCAGTTCTTGATAGAACAACAGGAAAAGTTGAAATCACCACACATAATCACGGTTTTGCTGTCAAAGCACCAATTGATCGAGTAAGTGATACAGAATTTGGCAGAGTGGAAGTAAGCCATATTTGTTTGAATGACAACGTTGTTGAAGGATTAGAATTAAAAGACAAGCCAGCCTTCAGCGTTCAATATCATCCCGAAGCAGCAGCTGGTCCACATGATGCAAGTTATTTATTTGATCGATTCACTCAATTAATGGATAAACACAATGCCTAAAAGAAAAGACATTAATTCTGTTTTGGTGATTGGATCTGGTCCAATAGTTATTGGGCAGGCTTGCGAGTTTGACTATTCAGGAACTCAAGCTTGTCGAGTATTGAAGGCTGAAGGAATCAGAGTAATTCTTCTCAACAGTAATCCAGCAACAATTATGACTGACCCAGAATTTGCTGATGCAACTTATGTCGAACCAATTTCTACTGACATTTTGGAAAAAATAATCATCAAAGAAAAACCGGATGCAATCCTGCCCACATTAGGTGGTCAGACTGCTTTAAACGCGGCCATGGCTTTGCATCGAGAAGGAATATTAGAGAAATACAACGTTGAGTTAATTGGTGCAAAAGTTGAAGCAATTGAGCGAGGCGAAAACAGAGAAAAATTTAAAGAAATCGTAACCAAAATTGGCGCTAATTCTGCAAAGAGTCAGATTTGTCACTCGTTAGATGAATGTTTAGCATCAGCTGAAATTTTGGGTTATCCATTAGTTGTTAGACCTTCATTCACAATGGGTGGGGCAGGATCTGGAATTGCCTATAACCAAGAGGACTTAATTCGTTTTGTAGCTTCAGGTTTGCAAGCATCACCAACTAGTGAAGTTTTACTGGAAGAAAGCATTATTGGTTGGAAAGAATACGAACTTGAACTAATGCGTGATCATCATGACAATGTTGTCATTATTTGTTCAATTGAGAACTTTGATCCAATGGGTGTGCACACCGGAGATTCGATCACGGTTGCACCTTCCATGACTTTGACAGATCGTGAATACCAACACATGCGAGATGTTGCAATTGCGGTAATCAAAGAAGTGGGCGTTGACACAGGTGGCTGCAATATTCAATTTGCAATAAATCCTGAAGATGGTCGAATGATTGTTATCGAAATGAATCCTCGAGTTTCAAGATCATCGGCTTTGGCTTCCAAAGCAACAGGTTTTCCTATTGCAAAGATTGCTGCAAAACTTGCAATTGGTTACACCTTAAATGAAATTCCAAATGACATCACTAAGGAAACTCCAGCTTCCTTTGAACCAACTCTTGATTATGTTGTGGTGAAAATTCCTAGGTTTGCTTTTGAGAAGTTTCCTGGAGCCGACACAACACTGACTACTCACATGAAAAGTGTGGGTGAAGCCATGGCCATCGGTAGAAATTTCAGTGAAGCATTACAAAAATCTTTAAGAAGCCTGGAGAAAAAAGATGCACCATTTGATTTTTCTGCCTCGACTGAAGATTTAAAGGAACTAATTGTTAAAGCGGCAAGGCCAACTGATGGACGAATTAATACTGTCCAGCGCGCACTTTGGGCTGGGGCAAGTGTGGAGCAAATGCATGAAAGCACAAAAATTGATCCTTGGTTTTTAGATCAAATTCAGTTGATCAATGAAATAGCAAAAGAAGTACAAACTGCTAAAAACTTGTCTGCTGATTTATTGAAATACGCCAAGCAGCATGGTTTTTCAGATATTCAAATTGCGCAATTAACCAACTCTGATGAGACAAAGGTAAGAAATTTGCGCCACGGCTTAAATGTTAGACCTGTATATAAAACCGTTGATACGTGCGCAGCAGAATTTGAAGCTAAAACTCCATACCATTACTCCAGCTATGACGAGGAATCTGAAGTTGCAAAGTCAAATAAAGACAAAGTAATTATTCTTGGTTCTGGTCCAAATCGCATTGGTCAAGGAATTGAATTTGATTATTCATGTGTTCATGCTGCTCAAACACTTAAAAAAGCAGGTTATGAAACCATCATGGTTAATTGCAACCCTGAAACAGTTTCGACAGACTATGACACTTCAGATCGTTTGTATTTTGAACCACTTACTTTGGAAGATGTTTTAGAAATTGTTCATGCTGAACAGGAATCAGGAAACGTCATCGGTGTAATTGTGCAATTGGGTGGACAAACTCCGCTGGGATTGGCGCAGAAACTAAAAGATAACGGGGTTCCCATAGTAGGAACTAGTCCAGAAGCAATTCATCTTGCCGAAGAAAGAGGAGCTTTTGGCAGAGTTTTGGAAAAAGCAAATCTTATTTCACCAGAACATGGCATGGCATCATCCTTTGCCGAGGCAAAAAAGATTGCATCAGAAATTGGCTATCCAGTATTAGTTAGACCCTCTTATGTCCTAGGTGGCAGAGGAATGGAAATTGTTTATGACGAAAGCATGCTTTCTCAATACATTCAAAGAGCAACCGAAATAACACCTGATCATCCTGTGCTGGTGGATCGTTTTCTAGATGAAGCCCTTGAGATTGATGTGGATGCACTTTTTGATGGCACAGAAATGTTTTTGGGTGGAGTTATGGAACACATCGAAGAAGCAGGAATTCACTCCGGAGATAGTGCCTGTTCACTTCCACCAATATCGCTAACTAAAGATCAGATTAATCAAATTAGAGAAAGCACTTTTGCCATTGGGCAAGGTGTGGGAGTTATTGGATTATTAAATGTTCAGTATGCGTTATCTGGAAATGTTTTATACGTCCTAGAAGCAAACCCAAGAGCATCAAGAACTGTACCTTTTGTTTCAAAAGCCACCGGTATATCTCTGGCAAAAGCATGTTCTCGAATCATGCTTGGCACAACTATAAAAGAGTTACGAAGCGAGGGAATTTTACCGAAGTTTGGTGATGGTGCAGATGAATTAGCTGGAGCACCCGTTGCGGTGAAAGAAGCAGTATTACCTTTTGGAAGATTTGCTGGAGTTGATTCTGTGCTTGGTCCAGAAATGAAATCAACTGGGGAAGTAATGGGAATTGATGCAAGTTTTGGTATGGCCTATGCAAAATCTCAAAGTGGTGCTTATGCAGGTGGTTTACCACTTAGTGGCAGTGTTTTTGTCTCTGCTGCAGATAAAGACAAAAATCAGATGAGCTCTGCCATTAAAAAATTAGATGAATTAGGTTTCAAGATTTTTGCCACTAAAGGCACTGCAGAATTTATCGCAAAGCAGGGAGTTAAATCCAAAATTCTTAGAAAAGTCCAAGAAGGATCCATTGATGGTGAGACCACTTCTACAGAAGCAATCATGAAGGGTGATATTGATTTAGTAGTTAATACCCCACACGGTGGTGGAACAAGAACTGATGGTTTTGAAATTAGATCTGCTGCAACGAAGAAAAGTGTGCCAATTATTACTACAGCTCAAGGCTTAAAAGCAGCAGTTGCAGGAATTGAAGCTTTGCAAAAAACTGGCTTTAGCGTTAAATCTCTGCAAGAGTGGGCTAAAGATTTAGAAGTGGCACGACAGAAATTTTATAAAGAAGTTGGTAATTAATGCCTATTGTTCACAAGGGAACGGTTGTTGACAATAAAAAAGTTGGCAGTTACTTTGTGCTTACTGCTACAGCAGCCGATATACCAAAAGAATTTAAACCAGGAAACTTTGTTGCCGTTGCAATTGGTGATGATCGAAGTTCATTAATTCTTAGAAGAGCCTTCAGTATTTATCAGGTAAATGATCGAGGAGTTTATGGTGGCACAGTTGACATCGTTGTATCACCGCATGGACCAGGTACTGATTACATTGCAAGTTTGAAGCGAAATGATCCAATTAATTTAGTTGGACCTTTAGGTAAACCATTTAGTCTGCCAAAAGATCCTGTTCCTTGTGTTCTAGTTGGTGGGGGATATGGAGCAGCACCTTTATTTACATTGGCTGAAGCTTTAACAGCACGAGGATGTCGTGTTGATTTTATTTTGGGCGCATCCACACAAGAAAAACTTTTCGGGATGCTTGAGGCCAGAAGAATTTCAACAACACTTTCTGTTACAACAGATGATGGCACATCAGGTCAAATGGGCAGAGTTACAGATGTCTTACCAGATGTTATAACCAAATCAAATGCAGCAGTTGTTTATGCCTGTGGGCCGATGCAAATGTTGAAAGCTGTTTCAGAAGTAGCTTCGCGTCATGGAATCGTTTCTCAAACAAGTGTTGAAGAATCAATGGCTTGCGGAATTGGTGTTTGTATGACTTGTGTGCTTCCTGTAATTGGTGATGATGGAATAACAAGAATGCTTAGATCTTGTGTTGATGGACCTGCTTTTCGCGGTGACAAAGTTCGCTGGGATCAAGTCGGTCAAATTCCTGCTGATACCTGGGGTGCACCATCAGAAGGAACTCATTAATGAAAAGAGTTCCCAAAAGAACCTCTGTTGACATGTCAGTTGATTTAGCAAGAATCAATTTGGAATCACCAGTATTTACTGCATCAGGTTGCGCAGCTGCAGGAAAAGAACTAGACCAATTTATTGACATCACCTCTATTGGTGCAGTGGTCACAAAAAGTGTGATGCTTAACCCCAGATCTGGAAGAGCAACTCCAAGAATGGCCGAAACACCAAGTGGGATGCTCAATGGAATTGGTTTACAAGGTCCAGGAATAGATGAATTTATTGCTAATGATTTGAGTTGGTTGAGTCAAAAAGGTGCTAAAACTATTGTTTCAATCGCTGGAAACAATGTTGAAGAATTTGGCAAGGTGGCCGACAAATTAAGAGATATTCCTGGAGTCGTAGGAATAGAAGTTAATATTTCTTGTCCTAATGTTGAAAATCGTGGACAAGTTTTCGCATGTGATCCCACCGCTGCAGCAGATGTTATTAGTACAGTCAGAAGAAATGTTTCAGCAAGTATGCCTTTATTTGCCAAACTCTCACCCGATGTAACAGACATAACAGAAATTGCTCGTGCAGTTGTAAAAGCGGGAGCTGATGGTTTAAGTGTGATAAATACTTTGCTGGGAATGGTCATTGATATTGACACCTTAAAACCAAAATTAAGTGGAAAAACTGGTGGACTATCAGGACCTGCAATAAGACCGGTTGCAATTAGATGCGTTTATCAAATTCGTAAAGCTTTACCTGAAATTCCCATTATTGGAATGGGAGGAATTCGAAATGGAAGAGATGCTGTCGAATTCTTTGCAGCTGGGGCAAATGCGGTAAGTGTTGGCACAACTGTCTTTAATGATCCCGAAGCTTGTGTGCGAATCCACGATGAGATAGCTGAAATTCTGCAAGAAAAAGGTTTAAGAAGTATTAGGGACATTGTCAATGTTGCACACAATTAGAGAAATGAAATGAAAGCACCAATTGCCGTCGCATTAGACGCACCCAATCTTTCAGTAGCAAAACAATGGGCAAAAGAAGTTTCACCTTTCGTTTCAACACTAAAGATTGGGTTAGAGACCTATTTGAGAGATGGCAAAGACTCGATTCAATCAATAAGAGAAATAAGTGATTGCGATGTGTTTCTTGATTTAAAACTTCACGATATTCCTGCCACAGTTGCCGGGGCATGCAAATCAGTACTAGGACTAAATCCAAAGTATTTAACGGTTCATGCTTCGGGTGGAAAAGATATGATTAAGGCTGCTGCAGAAGCAATGCCTCAAACATTGATAGTGGCCGTGACAATACTTACCTCAATAGATGAGAAAACCTTGCAAGAAATTGGTTTTAAGAATCCTGCTAACAAATCTGCTCTCGATCTTGCCTTACTTGCCATAAGTGCTGGAGCTAGAGCAATTGTGTGTAGTCCACAAGAAGTAAGTGAAATCCGAAGAAATGTTCCAAAAGAAATTGTGCTCATTACCCCGGGAGTGCGTCCCTTGGGAAGTAACGCAAATGATCAGCAAAGAATTGCCACACCAGAAGAGGCGTTAACAAATGGTGCTGATCTTCTTGTTATTGGTAGACCAATCACCTCGGCAGACGATGTTGGTAAAGCGGCCAAGTTAATAAGTGAAGAAGTTATTCAGTTTATTTAGGTAAGCCCTTTATTGATTCAATTCATGCCAGATGCAAAGATAACCTCATGGCATTACCCACTTTAACTAAAGAGGAACGAGCAGCCGCGCTATTAAAGGCAGCAGCAGCCCGAAAAGTTAGAGCAGAACTTCGCGAGAAATTAAAAACTGGTCAGTTAAACCTTTCAGATGCTTTTTCCAGAATTCATTCTGAAGACGCAGTTGGAAAAATGAAAGTTATTGCACTTCTTGAATCAATGCCCGGTGTTGGAAAAATTAGGGCTGAAAATCTTATGGAAAGAATAGGAATTGCTCCTAGTCGAAGACTTCGCGGCCTTGGGCCAAATCAATTGAGCGCTCTCTTATCGGAATTTAATTCGTGAGTGCAAAGTTAGTAGTTCTAGCTGGACCATCTGGAGTAGGTAAAGGCACAGTTGTAAGAGAACTTGTTCGACAAAAACCCCAAGTCTTTTTATCTGTTTCTGTCACAACAAGAAAACCTCGACCAGAAGAATCTCACGATGATCATTACATTTTTTTGAGTGAGGAAGAGTTTGAAAATGAAGTCCAAAAAGGAAACTTATTAGAGCATGCACAATTTGCTGGTTCCATGTATGGAACTCCTAGAAAACCAGTTGAAGAACGAATTAAAAATGATCAAACAGTTGTTTTAGAAATTGATTTACAAGGTGCAAGACAGATCAAGAAATCCATGCCAGAAGCATTTTTAGTGATGCTTAAACCTCCTTCAATTGAGGAGCTCAAAAGGAGATTAATTGAAAGAGGCACTGAAAAGCCCGAGGAACTTGAACTTCGACTAAAAGTAGCGATGGGTGAATTAGAGGCAGAAAAAGAGTTCGATGCTGTGGTAATCAACGAGGATGTTCAGTCGGCTGTTGGGCAACTGATAACCTTGTTACATCTCAAGTAAGAGATACCCAAATAATTGAAAGGCTCAATCTAAACGTGGCAACAACTCTTCGTCCTGAGGGAATCACTAATCCTCCAATTGATGATCTATTAGATACAGCAGGATCCAAGTACCAACTAGTTATTTATGCCGCAAAAAGAGCTCGTCAAATAAATGCATACTATTCACAACTTGGTGAAGGTCTACTTGAATATGTTGGTCCACTAGTTGAAACACAATTACAAGAGAAACCATTATCGATTGCGTTACGTGAAATAAATTCAAAACTTTTGAAAACAGAACATGTTGATCCAGAGGTATTGGCTCAAGAAGAAATTGAAATGGAACAAAGAAGACTTGCTGCAATTCAAGCGCAACAAAGATACAACGCTGGCTACGACAACTCATTCGCAGGAGTTTACGAAGATTCCTTCGATGAAACTGCAGAAGTTGCAGCTGAAGCAAGCGATGTAGTTGAGGACGCTGCAGTTGTTGCTGACAATACAGAAGGCAACGATGATGTTACTGAAGAAACTGTTTCCTAAGAGTTCTTAAAAACTAAGTCGGAGAAAAATATGTCTCGACCTTTAGTTGTGTTAGGTGTAACAGGTGGCATCGCTGCCTACAAATCAGCTGATCTAATCAGAAGATTAAAAGAGCAAGATTTAGATGTTCAAGTAATTACTACCAAAAGTGCTCTCAAATTTGTTGGTGAAACAACGTTTGCTGCATTAAGTGGTCATCCCGTCATTTCAGATATCTGGAATAACGCTCATGAGGTTGAACATGTAAATGTTGCCAAAAAAGCCGATGCAATAGTTGTGGCACCTGCTACCGCAGATTTCTTAGCTCACTTAGCTTATGGGTTTGCAAATGATGTTTTACTTGCCACACTTTTGGTTGCAAAGTGTCCAATAATTTTAGCTCCAGCGATGCACACAGAAATGTGGGAAAATTCGGCGACCAAAGAAAATGTTGCGACTTTGCGAAAAAGAGGCTTTTTAGTTTTAGATCCAGCTGTTGGGAAATTAACTGGTGAGGATTCTGGAGTGGGTCGTTTACCCGAAACAACAGAAATTGCCCAAGTGGTTAAGCAAGTAATCAATAGAAAAAATGCGAATCTTGGCAAAGATCTGGTTGGTTTGAATGTTTTAATTTCCGCAGGTGGCACAAGAGAAGCAATTGATCCAATTAGATTTATTGGTAATCGGGCAAGTGGAAAGCAAGGTGTGGCATTGGCATTGTCGGCATTAAGCCGTGGTGCAAAAGTCACATTAGTTGGAGCAAATCTCAGCGTTAATGTTCCTGCTGGAGTTGAGTTTATTTCTGCTAACACGGCAAAAGAAATGCAAGAGCAAATGCAATTAAGGGCTGGATCTGCTGATGTTGTGATTATGAATGCTGCTGTGGCTGATTACTTCATAGCAAACCCAGATGAGAACAAGATCAAGAAAAAAGAAGAGAAGTTGACAATTGAATTAGATAAGACAACTGACATATTAAGTGTCTTGGCAGATTCCAAACCGATAAAGCAATATTTGGTTGGTTTCGCTGCTGAGACTACGACTGATGATGATGACTTAATAGCATCTGCTAAATCTAAACTTGAAAGCAAAAAAGCTGATCTAATTGTTGGTAATAAAGTCTCGAAATCTGTGGGCATTAGTAGTGATGAAAACGAAGTTATAATGGTTACCGCCAATGAGACAGTTCTCTTGCCTAAAGCTGATAAATTGCTACTCGCCGATGCCATGTGGGACTTCATTGTCAAACAATTGGCTAAAGTAGGACGAGAAGAAAAAAGTCCGGTCGAGCCCGACCTTGCGTGACCTGAAGAGCATAAAATAAATCCAGGAAAGGGATCATAAAAATCATGTCAGGTCGTTTATTCACTTCTGAGTCAGTAACCGAAGGTCACCCAGATAAAATTGCAGATCAAATTAGTGACTCAATTCTTGATGACATGTTAAGACAAGATCCCAATAGTCGAGTAGCAGTTGAAACGTTAATCACAACAGGACAAGTTCATGTTGCTGGCGAGGTAACCACAAGTGGTTACACTGATGTGCCAGAAATTATTCGTCAAGTTGTAACCCAGATTGGTTACGACAGCTCTATTAAAGGTTTTGATGGTAACTCCTGTGGAGTTTCAGTTTCAATAGGAAAACAATCTCCAGATATTGCCCAAGGTGTAGATGATGCTTTAGAGGAAAGAACAGGTTCGCAAGATCCTTTAGATCGACAAGGAGCAGGCGATCAAGGTCTGATGTTTGGTTATGCCTGTACTGATACAAAAACTTTGATGCCATTACCAATTTATTTGGCACACAGATTAGCTGAAAAATTAACAGAAGTTAGAAAAAATGGAACACTTGCTTACTTAAGACCAGATGGTAAAACACAAGTAACTATTGAATACAACGAGGAGAATAAGCCAGTAAGGCTTGACACAATCGTGGTGTCTTCACAGCATGCAGCTGAAGTTGATTTGGACAAACAATTAACACCAGACATTAAGAAGCATGTTGTTGATCCAGTTCTTAAAGCATTGGATGTAGATCTTGATACTTCAAACTTCAAACTGTTGGTTAATCCAACTGGTCGTTTTGAAATCGGTGGACCGATGGGGGATGCCGGTTTAACTGGAAGAAAAATCATCGTTGACACATACGGTGGAATGAGTAGACATGGTGGTGGAGCATTCTCTGGAAAAGATCCATCAAAAGTAGATAGATCAGCGGCTTATGCAATGCGCTGGGTTGCTAAAAATGTTGTAGCAGCTGGATTGGCTCAAAGATGCGAAGTTCAAGTTGCTTACGCAATCGGTAAAGCTCAACCAGTTGGGGTTTTCGTGGAAACTTTTGGCACAGGAATTACCAGTGATGAAAATATTCAAGCAGCAATTCTAAAGGTTTTCGATTTGAGACCTGCTGCAATTATTCGCGATTTGAATTTAAAGCGACCAATATACAAAAAAACTGCGGCTTATGGACACTTTGGTAGAGAAGATAACGACTTTACTTGGGAAAAAACAGATAGAGCACAAGCTCTTAAATCTGCAGTATCAAAATAGATAAACATTCGGAAAGTGTAGGCGTTTAATGTCGCGACACTTGAATGTGGCAAAAGTAGTTCTTGATAACCCGTTACCTCATCTTGATAGAGCGTTTGATTATGAGATTCCGGAAGAAATGGATGATATTTGTCATCCAGGTGTCAAAGTCAAGGTTAAGTTTTCAAACAGAAATATGGAAGCTTGGGTTGTTGAAAGAACAGGATTAACTAAACATCATAAAAAGTTAAGTCAGATAGAAAAAGTGATTTCCCATTACCCAGTTTTGCTTCCCGGGATTTTAGAACTATCACAAGTTGTGGCCGATAAGTTTTTAGGAAATCTAACTGATGTTCTCAGATTTGCAGTACCTCCTAGGCAAGCAAAGATTGAAAAAGCACACAGCAAACCATCCTGCATTCAAACCATTGATGCAACAAAGATAATTCCTAAGTTTTCATCCTTAACGGTTCCTCCGTGCATTGAATATCGAGATCAGATTCTTGTTTCCATAAAAGACAAGATCGCACGGAAGAAACAGAGTTTGATAATTTTTCCAAACATCAATCTTGTTGAGGATTTTCATAATTTTCTAAAATCAAGTTCGCCAGATTTGCGTGTCCAAATTCTCAGCGCGGAACAAGAACCTGGAATACGTTACAAATCATTTCTTGAAATATTGAGTGGGGAAGTCGACATTGTGATCGGTACGAGAAATGCCGTATTTGCTCCCTTAAGAAATCTTGGCTTAATTGTGATTTGGGATGATGCTGACGAGAACTATTTCTCGCAGCAATCTCCTTACTGGAACGCACGAGAAGTTGCGCTAATAAGAAGTCAGATTGATTCAACTGATTTTGTCGCTATTGGACACAGTGAAAGTGTTGCAATCAATCAATTAGTCAAAGATGGTTCAATTACCCGGACTGTTTTTGAAAATTATCAGTCTTCAGATTTCTGGCCAAGAATTTTCACTTTAGACAACACATCATCAGATCCACTTGAAAGATCAAAGCGAATACCAAATAAAGCTTGGGAAATTATCAAGCAAGGTTTACAAAATGGGAACGTTTTGATTCAAGTTCCTCGCCTGGGTTATTCAAGTAACATTCAATGTTTGAGCTGTAGAGAAAGTGCACGTTGTACAAGTTGTTCTGGCCCATTGTTGACTAAGCAGAAAAGTAGCGCTCCAGAGTGCAAGTGGTGTGGCAAAATTGCTAGCAGCTGGAGATGCAGATTTTGTAACGCTAGAGAGTTTCGCACTTCTGTGGTTGGCCAAACGAAAACTGTTGAAGAATTGGGTAAATCTTTTCCAGGAGTAGAGATTGTTACTTCTGGTGGAAAGTCGATACTTCGAGAAATAGATCAACAAAATGCGATCGTTGTCGCAACACCAGGTGCAGAGCCAAAGACAAAGAGTGGCTACAGCGCTGCAATTCTTCTTGATGCTTATTTATTACTGGGAGTGCCATCTCTTGCTGCCGCAGAAGAAGCTTTAAGAAAATGGTTAAAGGTATTGAGTCTGGTCAGATCAGAGAGTAATA
The DNA here is from genome assembly GCA_036819575.1 of Candidatus Nanopelagicales bacterium. Lineage (GTDB taxonomy): Bacteria > Actinomycetota > Actinomycetes > S36-B12 > UBA5976 > ATZT02. The sequence continues at coordinate 17,232 of DAIRXT010000007.1, forward strand.
AGGGACAGATTTTCATAACAAGTGAATCAAATAATCGAGTCGTGCAAGCGTTAATTAAGCACGACCCTAATTGGCTAATCGAAAATGAAAGAAAGCTGCGTGAGGAAACAAAACTTCATCCATATTTGACAACAATCTCCTTGAAAGGAGATTTAACTGAAATTAATCAACTCTTGGAAAGATTTAAAAAAGACGCTTCTCTTTCTGTTATTGGACCTCGAATATTTGAGAAAGAAGAATTGGCCCAGATCGTGATTGGTAGTAGACAGCCAGAAAATGTGTTGCGAGACATACGGGCTGAGATCTTAAAATTTAGTGCCGCCAGGACCAAGCCTGTGCGTGCTCACATTAATGCTTATGACATCGAATAGAATTAACTATTGGCTTAGAGAAAGTATTTAAATGACTATCAAGGACATTCGACTTTTCGGTGATCCTGTGTTGACAAAAAAAGCTGATGAAGTTACAACTTTTGATAAAGAAATCGAATTACTTGTCAAAGATTTAACAGAAACAATGCTTGAAGCACCTGGGGTTGGTCTAGCAGCACCTCAACTTGGTGTCTCATTAAGAGTTTTTACTTATTGCGTTGAACTTGATAAACCGGGGCATTTAATTAATCCAGTACTTGAATTATCCGAAAACCGACAAGATGGAGAAGAAGGCTGTTTATCTATTCCGGGAATGTCCTTTAATACCGATCGTTCATACGGGGTAATTGCACGTGGCAAAAATATGTATGGAGAAGACGTAGTAATCGAAGGATCTGAGCTTTTAGCCAGATGTATTCAACATGAAACAGACCACTTAGACGGAGTTCTCTTTGTGGATCGACTTGATGTTGAAACAAGAAAAATAGCAATGAAATCAATTCGAGAAGCTGAATGGTTTGGTCTAGATAAACCCATCGTCAAGATTAGTCCGCACGAGACATTTGGTTTGTCGATTTAACCAACATGAAATTACTATTTTTAGGAACACCCCAGACTGCAGTGCCGATTCTTCAAGCAATCATTGGATCAAAGCACCAAGTTGTAGGAGTCATAAGTCAGCCTGCCAGAAAAAAAGGCAGAGGATTAATTGAGGAAGATTCTGCAGTCACAAAATTTGCTAAA
>DAIRXT010000007.1:18446-26079 GCA_036819575.1 Candidatus Nanopelagicales bacterium
CAAGTTGGAGAATCATCAGTCGCAAATAAATTGAATGAAGATGATATGAAAATAGATTGGTCTAGGAACGCGAAAACAATTAAGGATCTGATTAGATCTGGCACCGGAAACCTTAATGCCTGGACAACGTTTAATGGGAAAAAGATCAAGATAAAATCTTGCAGTTCACCAGATTTAGGTGTGAATATCTCTTCGGGAAATATCGTGGTTGAAAACAAAGAAGTATATGTAGGTTGTGCTGATGGTTGCTTGGTTTTGGATCAGATAATCCCAGAGGGCAAAAATCTTATGACAGCTTTTTCGTGGACAAATGGTCTGCAGGACAAAAACAACATTAAATTTTCATAAATTTCGAGAATACCTGGACTTTGAAAGCAAGAGATAGGAAGACAAAGAGTATTCTTTCAGTATGAGCGTAAAAATCGCGGCAAGTATTCTCAACGCAGATGCTAATCAACTTGAAGAAGAAATAAATTCTGTCAGCGAATCTGCAGACTGGATTCATGTTGACATCATGGATAACCACTTTGTTCCAAACTTAAGTTTTGGGATAAGTGTGTTAGAAAGCCTTGCTACGAAAAAAGTTAAACCATTAGACGCTCATCTTATGATCGAGAATCCAGATTTATGGGCACCAAAGTTCGTTGAAGCAGGCGCTGACTCTGTTACATTTCATATCGAAGCAGCAAAAGATCCATCAAAACTTATTAAAGAAATTCATGCAATGAATGCACGAGTAGGAATAGCAATAAAGCCCAATACAAAATTAGATCAAGTTAAAGAATTTCTTGACGACATAGATGTTCTCCTGATTATGACAGTGGAACCAGGTTTTGGTGGACAATCATTTATGTTTGACATGCTGGACAAAGTTAAAGAAGCCAGATCAATAGTTACAAAAAATCAACTTGAGATGTGGATTCAAGTTGATGGTGGAGTTGGTTATAAATCAATTGAGCAGGCATCTCATGCTGGTGCCGATTTTCTAGTAGTGGGATCAGCTGCTTTTGCAGCTGAGGATCCGGGAAAAGCCATGCGGGAATTAAAAGATTTAGCAATTAAGGGATCAAAGAATTAAAAGATGTCTCATCAATCAGATGTTTATTGGTTAAGTGTTGCATTTGAACAGTCCTTAATTCCATACTCGGTCAAAAGAAACCCCAGAGTTGGAGCAGTAATTGTTGATAAATCTGGACTTGTTGTTGCTAAAGGTTTCCATGACGGATACGGCTCAGCTCATGCAGAACAAGTTGCATTAGATGTTGCTAAATCTAAAGCAAAAGGTGCAACCCTATATGTGAGTTTGGCTCCATGTAATCACGTTGGTAAAACTCCATCTTGTTGCGTAGAAATTATTAACAAAGGGATAAAACGAGTGGTCTACTCCCAAAATGATCCCAACCCAATAAGTGTTGGAAATATTGAATTTCTTAAAGCCAATGGAATTGAAGTTAGCAACATAAAGACACCTAAGAAGTTTGAAAATGTGAACAATCGATGGTTTAAGTCATTTGAGTACGCCAGACCTTTTGTAACAGTAAAAATAGCGATGACTATTGATGGAAAAATTGGTGCAACAAAAGATCGCACGACGAAGTTGTCTGGGAAAGAGAGCCAACTAGAGGTTCATCAGATAAGAAATGGCTGCGACGCAATTGTTACCGGAACAGGTACAGTTTTAGTAGATAACCCAAAGTTGAATGTTAGATATCCATCCAAAGTTAAAGCGACTCATCAACCTGTGCGATGCGTGGTCGGAGATAGACAGATCAAAGCGGAGGCATTAATTAATGATAATTCCGCTCAGACAATATTCTTACCAAGAATGAATCCAAGACTGGTATTAGAACAGCTTACAAACCTTGAGGTTAGAACCGTTTTAGTCGAGGCTGGTCCAAGTTTGGTTACCCAATTTTTGAAACAAGATCTAGTTGATGAGTTGATCATCTACATGGCTCCAACCGCAATTGGGCAAGGTCAAGCAATTATTGAAGAAGCATTACATCCAATTTCAGTTCGCGAGATCAAGATAAGTAGTGTTGGATTAGCAGGTAGAGATTTAAGGTTCAAGGTTTCACTCAGGTAATTGATTGAAGTTGAGGTTATGTTTACCGGAATTATTCAGCAAGTCGGCGTGATAAAAGAAATTAATCACAGTCAAGATAATTCTATTAAAATCAAAATTGACTGTAAGGGTTTAAATGAGAGTTCTCAATTGGGAGAGAGTATCTCAATAGATGGAATTTGCTTAACCGTTGACGAAATTTCCAAAGATTCTTTAACCTTCGTTGCCATCTCTGAAACAGTTGATAAAACCAAAATAAGTACTAAACAGGTTGGCGCACAAGTTAACGTTGAGAGAGCAGCTTCTATGCAAGATTTAGTTGGGGGCCATCCAACAACAGGTCATATCGATTCAACTGGAACTGTTATTGATCAGAGACTCTCAGATAATTGGGAAGTATTAAGAGTTGAGGTACCAAGTACTTTTAGCAATCTGATGGTGAAAAAAGGTTCAATAAGTATTGATGGTGTTTCACTGACTATCAGTGACTTATCCTTTGGCCAAGAAACATGGTTTGAAGTATCACTTATTCCTGCGACCCTTACACATACAACCTTAAAGCAATTACAAGTTGGCGATTTGGTGAATATCGAGTTTGACCAAGTTGGCAAATATATTGCTAAGAATATGCAGATGCAAAATGAACAATAAAACTATTAAATTCGATTCAATTGATGATGCAATTGAGGACTTCAGAAAAGGAAAACCAGTCGTAGTTGTCGACGACGAGGATAGAGAAAATGAAGGCGATTTAATTATTGCAGGATCCCTCATAACAACAGAGTCAATGAACTTCATAATTAGAAACACCTCTGGCGTTGTTTGTGTACCGATGGAGTCAGAGGATTTGGACAGATTAAATCTTCCACCAATGACTTTGGTAAATGAGGATAAAAAAGGGACAGCTTTTAGCGTGTCAGTTGATGCCTCTGTTGGAATAACCACTGGAATATCTGCTGAGGATCGAGCAACAACTGTAAAAGTTTTAGCGGATAGAAATTCAAAACCAAATGATGTCAGAAAACCTGGACATGTATTTCCGTTAAGAGCTGCCCAAGGGGGAGTTTTAAGACGAGCTGGCCATACCGAAGCAGGTGTAGATTTAGCAAAACTTTCAGGACTTAATCCTGTGGCTGTTATATGTGAGTTAACTGAGGAAGATGGTTCAATCAGAAAATATGAGTCTAGTTATAGATTCGCAAAAGAAAATAGTCTTAAATTTATTTCGATAGCAGATCTAATTAGTTATAGAAGAAAAAACGAGAAACAAGTTGAACTTTTCTCAAAAAGTAAGCTACCAACAAAATATGGCGACTTTACTGCCTATGGTTACAGATCAAATATTGATGGAATATCACACATCGCCTTAGTAACAGGTGAAATAGGTAATGGTGAAGATGTTTTAGTTAGAGTTCACTCAGAATGTTTAACAGGTGATGTATTGGGTTCGTTGAGATGTGATTGTGGAGATCAACTCCATTTAGCAATGAAGGTGATCAGTGAAGAAGGACGAGGAATAATTCTTTACGTTCGAGGTCACGAAGGAAGAAGTATTGGACTTCTAAACAAGATTGCAGCCTATGGTCTTCAAGATAAAGGTAGAGACACAGTTGAGGCTAATATTGAATTAGGTTTACCCGCAGATGCCAGAGATTACGGAACAGGTGCACAAATTTTGGTAGATCTTGGTGTTAAAACAATGAGGTTGTTGACAAATAATCCATCAAAGCGAGCCGGGTTAGAAGGTTATGGATTAAAAATTGTTGAACGGGTTGCTTTATTAGCTAAGGCTAACGCTAATAACGTTGAATACCTCAGCACCAAAACAAATAAAATGGGGCATCAGATCCCAAAAGAATCCTTAGAGGCTGAAAATGAGTAATCAAAGAATTCCTGAAATAAAAATAGGCAAGATCAAAAAATCAACAAGAATTGCTGTGATAACAGCGATCTGGAACCAAGACTTAACAGATCACATGCTTAATCAATGCAACTTGACTTTGGCAGATCATGGAATAAAACCAACAAGTATTCGAGTATCTGGTTCATTTGAATTAATCGCTGCAACAAAAGCGGCAATCAACAAGAAGTTTGATGCTGTTATTGCGCTAGGAGTTGTTTTAAAAGGTGAAACTCCTCATTTTGATTACGTATGCCAAGCTGTCACAAATGGGCTTACTCAAATAGCAGCAGAGACTGGTAAACCAATAGGTTTTGGTGTCTTGACTTGCGATAATCATGCGCAGGCTAAAGCAAGGGCAGGTTTTCCTGGATCTATCGAAGATAAAGGTAAAGACACAGCGATGGCTGTTCTAAACAGTCTTATTGAACATAAGAAGTTGGGTTAATTTCTTTCTCGCTATCTGACTGAGTTATCCTTGAATTAATCAAAATAAGTGAGGCCTTGTGAAATCATTCGAACAACTCTGGACTGAGTTGAGCGACAAAGTTGAGAAAAATGATTCAAATTCAGCAAGTGTAAAACTTGTGAATCAAGGTGTTCATGCTGTTGGAAAGAAAGTTGTTGAAGAAGCAAGTGAAGCCTGGATGGCTTGTGAGCACGAAGATAAGAACAGAGCAGCCGAAGAAATTTCGCAATTAATTTATCAAACTCAATTACTTATGCTTGCTGCAAATGTTTCCCTCGATGATGTTTATAAGAAGTTGTAAAAATGTTAAAAATTGCCATTCCAAACAAGGGTCAATTGGCTGAACCGACGCAAAAGTTATTGCGCGAGGCAGGCTATTTGCGAAGCCACCACCCAAGAGATCTTGTTGTTAGTGATCCGGAAAATGATGTCGAATTTTTCTTTCTTCGTCCACGCGATGTTGCAACTTATGTTGGTCAAGGAACACTTGATTTTGGTATCACCGGAAGAGATTTATTGATTGATTCTAAATCTAAAGCTAAGTCAATTCTAGATTTAGGCTATGGTCAATCAAGTTTCAGAATTGCAGTGGAAAGTAACAAAGCAAGTTTGGGTATTGCTGGACTTGCCGGCAAGAAGATTGCAACAAGTTATCCAAATATTTTGCAAGATTGGTTAGACAAGTCAGGAATTAAAGCAGAAGTTGTTGTACTAGATGGCGCTGTTGAAAACGCGGTAAGACTTGGTGTGGCTGATGCCGTAGCAGATGTTGTTGATACCGGTACGACTTTGAAGCAAGCTGGTTTAGTAACAATTGGTGAACCTATTTTGGTTAGTCAGTCTGTTCTATTAAGAGGACAAAGTACAAAAGATTCCGTGGAAACAGAAAATTTCATTCGAAGAATTTCAAGTGTTCTACTAGCACGTGAATATGTGATGGTTGATTACGACATTGAACAATCAAAAGTTGAGCAAGCTACCAAGATAACTCCAGGAATAGAGTCGCCAACTATTTCTCCACTGCACTTATCAGGTTGGGTGGCTGTGCGAGCGATGACTAAAAAGAAAGAAATGCATCGAGTGATGGATGAGTTATATTCAATTGGTGCCAAGGGCGTAATCGTCACAGAGATAATGGCTTGTCGTCTATAAGTTCTGATGTTGATCATGGACAAGTTGATCCTGAATTATTGGAACTACTTCTCCAGGACAGGTTAAGTTCAAAACAAAAACTGTTTGAGAAATTGTCTTCATCCAGATTAATTGCTGCAATTATGCCCAAAAAGCAAGAACAAGTTGAAATGGTTCAAGCTCTGTTTGTGTCAAATGATGGAAGACAAGCAATGCCAGTATTTAGTTGTTTAGATGAACTTAAGAGTTGGAATCAAGAAGCAAGGCCTTTGCCATTAAACGCTATTGAATTTGCTCAACAAACCCTCACACAAGGTCTTGATGGATTAATCATTGATATTGCTTCCGATCACAAATTTGTTATTGATGGATACATGTTGAGTTGTTTGGCAAATGGGAAAGAATGGAAATACCCCCATCAGGATCGTGAAGTATTAGATTTCATAGAAGGACTTTGTTTAGGACTTGACGGGGTCAAAAATGTTGAGATTAAACAGGGACAGGACTGTGATTTACAAGTCATGATCTATGGGCCTAACTCGATAGCCCAGAAGGTGGTCGAGGTGAGCGAAGAAATTGCTCACGCAGAGATTATTCGAGAAAGAGCCCCTCAAGGTGCTGATTTATTCCTAAGCCCTTTGCTCTGATAATCTGGGAAACAACCAGTCGCCAACCGGCGATGCACAAGCGGAGAAATCTCCCACCTGTTAGATCGCTTAAAAGATCTCTTGGGTAAGAAGAAGTAAGTGATTATTTAGTAAAACTAAAATCACGGTTCTTTAGCGTGTGCCACTTTTAGAAATTATTTCTATTTGTGGGGACAGCAAACAAAGGAGTAGGTATCAGCGTAGAACCACGGATCAATGATCGGATCCGCGTACCTGAAGTGCGCTTAGTTGGACCAAACGGAGAACAAATCGGTGTTACTCGAATTGAAGATGCAATTCGAATGGCACAAGAAAACGATTTAGATCTTGTTGAAGTAGCACCAGAAGCTAAGCCACCAGTGGCAAAGATTATGGACTACGGAAAGTTCAAATATCAAGAAGCACTGAAGGCACGTGAAAACAGACGCAGTCAAGTTAATGCGGTTGTTAAAGAAATGAAACTTCGTCCGAGAATTGAAAGTCACGACTACGACACTAAAAAGAATCATATTGAAAGATTTCTTTTAGGTGGCGACAAAGTCAAAGTGACAATCATGTTTCGTGGTCGTGAACAATCTCGTCCAGAAATGGGTTACAAACTACTTGCCCGCTTAGCTGAAGATTTAGCTGAAGTAAGCATGGTTGAGTTTGCGCCTAAACAAGATGGACGAAATATGGTCATGGTTTTAGCGCCAAACAGAAGAAAGTCTGAAGCGGTTCGTGCCAAGCAAGTTGCGCGAGACAAAGACGACAAGAAATCCGATACCGAATAACTTTAAGAACAGAGGATAAAAATGCCGAAAATGAAAACACACAGTGGTGCTAAAAAGCGCTTTAAGAAAACTGGTACCGGAAAGATCACTCACGAAAGAGCTGGTCGTCGACACTTACTTGAATCAAAATCAAGTAAAAGAACCAGACGTTTGTCTAACGAACAACAGTTAGCACCGGGAGATACCAAAAAAGCAGAACGCATGCTGGGTTTGCGCTAAACAAAAACTTTTATAAGAAGGGATAAGAAATGGCACGTGTCAAAAGAGCAGTCAACGCGCACAAAAAACGTCGCGTAGTGATGGAAGAAGCTAAGGGATACAGAGGACAACGTTCTCGTTTGTATCGCAAAGCTAAAGAACAGATTCTTCATTCACGCGTTTATTCGTTTAACGATCGTCGTGAGAAGAAAGGTGATTTTCGCCGTCTTTGGATCACTCGTATTAACGCAGCAGTTCGCGAGAACGGACTAACTTACAACCGCTTTATCCAAGGGTTAAATGTTGCTGGAATCGAAGTTGATCGTCGCATGTTAAGTGAGATGGCAACAAATGATCCACAAGCGTTCAAAGCCATAGTTGATGTAGCACGCTCCGCAATTGCCAAAGCGTCCTAATAACGAAACCTCAAAGTCGATCGAATCAAACGCA
>DAIRXT010000008.1:0-24822 GCA_036819575.1 Candidatus Nanopelagicales bacterium
GGTTGGGCGTAATACATCAATGGTGTGTGACAACGCCAGCAATGAGGATATTGATGTTCGTAAGCTAATTCTTTGAAGAGAATTTCTCTCTTCTTTAAATCTTTTACTATTTCTTTGTCTGCTTTCTTGAAAAACAGACCTGCAACTAACGGGGTATTGGGTAAGAAATGTCCATCTGCTTGCACTGGATTAACAACAGGTAAACCATATTTTCTACAAACTTGTAAATCCTCTGCACCAAATGCTGGTGATTGATGAACAATTCCTGTTCCATCTTCTGTGGTTACATAATCTGCTAAAACCACACTGTGCAACGCATCAGAAACTTCATCGAATAAGGATTTTCCAAAAGGTGGTTCATAGTGAATACCTTCCAAATCTTTACCTTTGATGGATTCTTTTATTACTATTTCTTCCCCAAGCACACCGGTAAGATCTTTAGCGATAACAAAATGTTCATCTTCAAGCTGGGCAATCACATATTCGATATCTGGGCCAACAGCTGCTGCAGTGTTGCTGATTGTGGTCCAAGGAGTAGTTGTCCACACTAAAAGGGAAAGTTTTTTATACTTTTTTGCTAATTCGCCATCAAGGACTGGAAATCTTAAATATATTGATTGATCAGTTATTGTTTCATAGCCTTGAGAAAGTTCATGATCAGATAAACCTGTGCCACACCTTGGGCAATATGGACTAACTCTGTAGTCAGAAACTAGCAAACCTTTTTTATGAATTTCTTTTAAAGACCACCAAACCGATTCCACATAACTTGGATTCATCGTCCAATAGGCTTTATCGAAATCAACCCAATAGCCCATTCGAGAAGTCATAGAAGTGAAGTCACTTACATTTCGTAAAACCGATTCACGACACTTTTGATTGAACTCAGCAACTCCAAATTTCTCAATATCGTTTTTGCCAGTGAAACCTAATTCTTTTTCAACAGCTAATTCAACTGGCAGTCCGTGACAATCCCAGCCTGCGTAACGAGGAACGTAATAACCTTGCATGGCTTTAAATCTTGGGAACACATCTTTAAAAACTCTTGCTTCAACGTGATGAGCACCAGGTTTACCATTTGCGGTCGGTGGACCTTCGTAAAAAATCCAGCTCTTACTTTGGTCTCTTTGGTTTAATGATTTGTGGAAAATCTGCTCACTTTCCCACATGCCGATAACTTCACGTTCCATTTCAGGAAGGTTGATTCGGTTGGGCACCTCGCGATACACGCTTTAGAGCACCTTCCTAACTTTGTTAAACGATAAATAAGAAAAAAGTGGGCACTCGTAGTTTATGAGAACCCTGGTTCGCGTAGTCTTCGCTAGGTGAAGAGTCGCACACATTTACAAGATTTAATGCTGAAGATAGCGATAGGCGTAATCGCTCTAGATTTACTTACCAAAGTCTTAGCAGTCAAATATTTAGAAAATCAACCAAACGTTGTGCTTATTCCAGCCGTCTTTGGTGAAAGTGCTGGACCTTTGTTGCAACTTACATTCATAAGAAATCCAGGGGCTGCTTTTGGTTTGGGAGCCAGCACTACCTGGGTCTTCACGATTCTTGCGATCTTAATTTCTGTCTATATATATAGAACAGGTAAAAAGGTTGTTCGCTTGAGTTGGGCAATTTGCTTAGGGGCAATGCTAGGTGGGGCCTTAGGTAATTTGATCGATCGAATATTTAGAGCACCAGGAGTTTTTCGAGGCGCAGTTGTTGATTTCTTCCAAATTCCTTATTGGGCTATTTTCAATATTGCCGATATGAGTGTGACAATTTCTGCTGTGGTTATTGCCATCATGACATTGTTTGGCAAAGATCCTTATCAAAAGAGTGAAAAAAAGTGAGTGAATTTTCTTTAGTTGTTGATGAGTCCCAAGAGGGTTTAAGAATTGATGCACTTTTAGCATCCACATTTGAACTTTCCCGAACCAAAGTTGTCTCAGATATTGACGCAGGTTCAGTCTTGGTGAATGGAAAAACAGCACTTAAGTCCTACCGAGTTGCTGTTGGTGATGACATTGCTTATAAACCAATAATTAAAGCTGCTATCAATCCAGCTGATCAGGTCACAACAATTCCGATACTTTTTGCTGACGAAGATGTAGTGGTAATTGATAAACCAGTTGGTGTTGCAGTGCACCCAAGTCCTGGTTGGGAAGGTCCAACAGTTACTGCCTCCATTGAAGCTTTGGGACACAGAATCTCAACAAGTGGTGCAAGTGAACGTCAAGGAATTGTTCATCGTTTAGATGTTGGAACAAGTGGTGTGATGGTTGTGGCAAAAAGTGAATTAGCTTATGAAAGTTTAAAAGATCAATTTAGAGACAGAACTGTGAAAAAGATTTATCACGCACTTGTGCAAGGACATCCTGATCCATCAAAAGGAACAATTGATGCTCCAATTAGTAGACACCCGCAAGAAAATTACAAATATGCAGTGGTAAATGGCGGTAAAGACAGTGTTACTCATTATGAAACTATTGAAGCTTTTGCAGGTGCCTCACTTTTAAAGATTGAATTGGAAACAGGGCGAACTCATCAAATCAGAGTTCACATGGCTGCGATAAAGCATCCGTGCGTAGGAGATTCCATGTATGGGGCAGATCCGAAGTTGGCTGCCACACTTGAATTGCATCGCCAGTGGTTACACGCCACACAGTTAACATTTCGCCACCCAAAAACTGGTCAGGATGTGACTTTTAACTCCGCATATCCTCAAGATTTATCGCTAAGTCTGACCCGCATCGCCGAGGTTTATAAGTAAAATTGTCACAAGGAAGTCATAAATTAGTAGTACAAATTCCCCTTTGTATTAACCAGTCGAAAGGACTTATTAGTTAGTTATGTCCAATCGCGATTCCTTTGTTCACTTACACGTTCACACCGAATATTCAATGTTAGATGGTGCATCACGCCTAAATCCTTTGGTGAGTGAAACAAAAAGATTAGGTATGCCTGCTATAGCAATTACCGATCACGGCAATCTTTATGGTGCATTTGATTTTTACAAGAACGCCAAAGAACAAGGTGTTAAACCAATTATTGGTATCGAAGGTTATTACTCACCCAATGGTAGAAAATCTCGGGAAATGTTGGACTTTGGTGGAAATTCTAAAAGCGAAGACCAAGAGTTTGGTCGAGGAAAGTCTCCCTACACACACATCACAATGTGGGCAACAACAACAGAAGCAATGCATAACTTGTTTAGAATTTCTTCATTAGCAAGTATTGAAGGTTATTACTACAAACCAAGATTAGATTACGAATTACTACAAAAATATGGCAAAGGTTTAATTGCCACAACTGGTTGTCCATCAGGGGAAGTCAACAGATGGCTACAAGCAGGAGATGAGAAAAAAGCTCTTGAAGTAGCTGCCACCATGCAAGAGGTTTTGGGTAAAGAAAACTACTTCTGCGAACTTATGGATCACGGTTTAGATATTGAAAAGAAAACAAAACCAGCACTGCTAAAAATTGCTAAGGAATTAGGCATTCCACTAGTTGCAACCAATGATCTTCATTACACCTATGCCTCAGATGCAGCCTCACACGAAGTTTTGTTATGCGTAGGAACAAGAACCACTCTGAGTGACCCAAATAGATTCAAATTTGACTCCCAAGATTTCTACTTAAAATCACCAGCTGAAATGAGAGAAATCTTCAAAGACTACCCAGAGGCATGTGACAACACGTTATTGATTGCTGAGCGATGTGATGTGAAATTCACTGAAGGTGCAAACCTTATGCCAAGTTTTGAAGTGCCCCAGGGTGAAACAGAAGAAACTTGGTTAGCAAAAGAAGTGCAAATTGGTTTGGCTAAAAGATTTAAGAATCAAATTCCTGCTGACCACCAAAAGCAAGCAGAATATGAAATCAACGTTATTAACCAAATGGGTTTTCCAAGTTATTTTCTTGTGGTAGCTGACCTTGTTCGATACGCAAAAGAAAATGGCATACGAGTTGGTCCAGGAAGAGGATCAGCTGGTGGTTCTGTTATCGCATTTGCTTTAGGTATAACCGAACTTGATCCATTGAAACATGGATTACTTTTTGAAAGATTCTTGAATCCAGAAAGAATTTCTTTACCTGATATTGATATTGACTTTGATGAAAAAAGACGCTCCGACATGATTCGTTATGCCACAACTAAATATGGTTCAGACCACGTCTCTCAAATCATCACTTATGGAACGATTAAAGCCAAAGCTGCGATTAAAGATTCAGCGCGTGTTTTGGGTTATCCTTTTGCAGTTTCTGACAAAATCACCAAACTAATTCCACCACCAGTTGTTGGCAAAGACATGTCGCTGGCCTCAATTTTTGATAAGAGTGATGAAAGATTTAAAGAAGCAAATGAGTTTAGAAATCTATACAAATCAGATCCTGATGCCCAAAAAATTGTTGATACAGCGCGTGGCTTAGAAGGATTAAGAAGACAACCAGGTGTGCACGCGGCAGGCGTTATTTTATGTCGCGAACCTTTAATTGATGTTGTGCCACTTTGGAAAAGAGAACAAGATGGCGCGATAATCACCCAATTTGATATGGGTGCTTGTGAATCTTTGGGACTACTAAAGATGGATTTTCTTGGTTTAAGAAACTTAACTGTTCTAGATGACTGTTTAGCTCACATTAAACGAAATAAAAATAAGGAATTTGTTCTAGAAGATTTAGAGCTAACTGATAAACCAACTTATGAACTCTTAAGTAGGGGAGACACTCTTGGAGTATTTCAGCTAGACGGTGCTCCAATGCGCGCTCTACTTCGATCAATGCAGCCAGATAATTTTGAACACATTTCAGCCGTACTTGCGCTTTATAGACCTGGCCCAATGGGTGTTAATGCCCACAATGATTACGCCGATCGAAAAAACAAAAGAACTCAAGTTAAACCAATACACGAAGATCTTGCTGGACCATTAGATGAAATCTTGTCGGATACTTACGGTCTTATTGTTTATCAAGAGCAAGTAATGGCAATTGCCCAAAAAGTTGCGGGCTACTCACTTGGTAAAGCAGATCTTTTACGACGAGCGATGGGTAAGAAAAAGAAAGAAATTCTTGATCAAGAGTTTGTGCCATTTAGAGATGGAATGCGTGCCAACAGTTATTCAGAAGATGCCATTAAGACTCTGTGGGACACACTTGTTCCATTCTCTGATTACGCATTTAACAGAGCACACACTGCTGGTTATGGATTAGTTTCATATTGGACTGCTTATTTAAAAGCCAATTTTCCTGCTGAATACATGGCAGCTTTATTGTCAAGTGTTAAAGATGATCGAGACAAATTAGCAATTTACTTAAATGAATGTCGTCGTATGGGAATAAAAGTTCTGCCACCAGATGTCAACGAATCCTTAAGTGAATTTGCACCAATTGGAAATGACATACGATTTGGGTTATCTGCGATCAAAAACGTTGGTGAGAACGTAGTAGATGCACTCATCACATCAAGGAATAAATCTGAGAGATTTACTGACTTCTTTGATTTCTTAAAGAAAGTTGATCCTGCAGTTTGTAGCAAAAGAGTTATTGAAGCACTAATCAAAGCAGGTGCTTTTGACTCTATGTCTCATTCTCGTAAAGGGCTTCTAAGTATTCATATAGAAGCAGTTGATAGTTCAAGTGAATCAAAGCGAGCAGAATCAATTGGACAATACGATCTATTTGGTTCATCCACAACAGATGCAATTTCTTTAACCGGTACAGAAATTTCCATTCCAGATGGTGAATGGGATAAAGCAATCTTATTGAACTTTGAAAGAGAAATGTTAGGACTTTATGTAAGTGATCATCCACTATTAGGAATTGAACACTTGTTAAACAGATTTTCTGATACTTCAATGGCCGACATTACCCATGGCAATAAAAATGATGGCGACATTGTGACAGTTGCAGGATTAGTAACAAATATTCAAAGAAAAGTTACAAAGCAAGGTGCCTCATGGGCGATAGTCACTTTGGAAGATCTAGCGGGTGCAGTTGATCTAATGGTTTTCTCGCAAACTTATGCAAATGTTTCTGGTTTAATTCACGAAGATGCGATTTTAGCTGTCAGAGCAAAAATTGATGCTCGAGAAGAAGAAAGCCCTAAATTAGTAGCCTTAGAATTCTCAGTTCCTGATTTAAACAAACAAAGAACAAATCCAGTAGTTGTAAAATTACCTTTAGCAAGATGCACACCACCTGTAGTGGACTCAATAAAATCTGTGCTCCAGACTCACCCTGGATCTGTCGAAGTTCACCTGCATTTAAGCAATGGTGATAAAACTACTGTGATGAAAATTGATGAGAACTTAAGAGTGGAACCAACCTCAGCACTATTTGGAGAACTAAAAGCTCTTCTTGGACCAAGTGCAGTTGCTTAATTAGGACTAATTGTCACCCTGGTCAAGAACGGGGCTGGAACACTTGGAATTTCTTGCATCAAAATTGTTTCTCGATTAATAATTTTCATCACAGCTTTTAATCTTAAATTCGCATCATCAATGTTCAATAGACCTTGTTGTTCAATGGAAGTAAGGGGCAGCAATCCCGCAATCAAAAAACTTAAAGCAGATGGTTCATCGGGCAAAGCTCGTGAGGCATTGTCATTGTCAGCATCAACCATCATCATGAAGTCAATACATTTTTCCTGGGCCAAAGTAATGGTGGCCTTGTCGAAATTGATGGGGGTTTCTTTTCTAGTTCTTACTTCACCAATCAAATATGGAGCTTTGCTGATACTGATTGATTTGATATCAAATCTTTCCCCGCCAATAACAGTTATCTCAAAGGTTCCATCTGGATTTGCTGTGGTCTTTCTCAAAACTGCAATGGTTCCAATTTCAGCTAATTGAGGAAGGTCTTCATTCGTTTCTGAACCCTTAACAATTGAGACAATTCCAAATCTTTGTTCGCTTTCAGGAAGAGCCAAGAGATCTGCCATGAGTCGTCTGTATCTGTTTTCAAAAATGTGCAAAGGCATTAGTTGGTGTGGCATCAAAACGGTATTGAGAGGAAATATTGGCAACATCTTTAGACCTGTTTCTTCATCTCTCATGAGACAAGAATATGCCAAGAATTAAATCTGAGCATCCCGTAGAATTAAACATATGATTCGTCGTGTTGATTTAAGAAATATTGATAAAATTCCTCAACCCGTGGTGCCTCGAGCCCAAATTGATGTCGAATCTGTGATCAGTGTTGTTAAACCCATAATTGAGGATGTTAAGAAAAATGGTGATGAGGCAGTCATCAATTGGACTGAAAAATTTGATGGAGTCAAGCCCTCTGCCATAAGAGTTCCTCAAGAAGTTATCGATAAAGCTTTCAGCGAAATGCCTAGTGATGTTGTTGATGCTTTAGAAGAAGCAATAAAGCGAACAAAGAAAGTTCACCAATCACAAACTCGAAATGAGTCAACCACGCAAGTAGTTAGCGGTGGAAGCGTAAGTCAACGTTGGCTGCCAGTTGATCGGGTTGGACTTTATGTTCCAGGCGGTAATGCCGTTTACCCATCAAGTGTTGTGATGAATGTTGTGCCAGCACAAATTGCCGGTGTTAGATCTATTGCGGTAACAAGTCCTGCGCAAAAAGAAAATAACGGCTGGCCTAATAAAACTATTCTTGCTGCGTGCAAATTACTTGGAATAACTGAAATTTATGCTGCAGGTGGAGCTCAAGCAATTGCAATGTTTGCCTACGGCACTAAAACTTGCGAACCGGTGAACATGGTTACTGGACCAGGAAATATTTATGTCACCGCTGCAAAAAGATTATTAAGAGGTCTTATCGGAATAGATAGCGAAGCAGGCCCTACAGAAATTGCAATTTTAGCTGATGAATCTGGAAATGCTTCTTGGATTGCAGCAGACTTAATTAGTCAAGCAGAACATGATGTAATTGCAGCTAGTGTTTTAGTGACTACTTCTGAAAAGCTAGCTCTAGAAGTTGAAAAAGAATTAGAGTTACAGGTTCCTCAAACTAAGCACGCACAGCGCATTAAGCAGGCTTTAGGTGGAAACCAAAGTGCCATTGTGTTAGTTAAAGATCTTCAACAAGGTTTAGCAGTAATAGATCAGTATGCAGCTGAGCACTTAGAAATTCATACTTTGGATGCTCAAAATATTGCTTATAAGGTAAAAAATGCTGGAGCAATATTTATTGGACCTCATGCACCTGTTTCCCTGGGTGATTATTTGGCTGGCAGCAATCACGTCTTGCCAACTGGTGGTTGTGCTTGTCATTCATCTGGTCTTTCAGTTCAAACATTTCTTCGAAGCGTTAGCTACATTGATTACTCAAAAGCAGCACTCGAAGATGCCTCCAATCAAATACGAACTCTGGCGCACACAGAAGATTTACCTGCTCATGCTCAAGCAGTAGACATCAGATTCGAAAAGCCATGACCGAAGTTAATGATAATTTCATCATGAACAATAATTAGAGTTATAAATAACAACTGAAAGGGGCAGGTCATGAGTAGGAAAGGGCGTGTAGCTCGCACTACTAAAGAAAGTGACGTGCTCGTTGAAATTGATCTAGACGGAACTGGTGAAGTTGTAGTTGACACTGGTGTGCCATTTTTTGATCACATGTTAAGCCAACTTGGTAAGCACGGGGCTTTTGATTTAACTGTAAAAACAAAAGGTGATATTTCTGTGGACGAACACCACACAATCGAAGATACATCTTTAGCATTAGGAACAGCATTTAAAGAAGCCATGGGCGATAAGTCAGGAATTAGACGCTACGGCGATGCAACATTGCCTTTAGATGAAGTTTTAGTTAGAGCTGCTGTTGATCTTTCAGGTCGTCCATATCTTGTTCATAGCGAAACTGAAATTGCACCAATGATTGGTACATATGACACAACTTTGACAAAACACATTTGGGAATCATTTGTAAACAGTGCTGACATAACTTTGCATATTAAAGTACTAGAAGGTCGAAATGCACATCACGTTGTTGAAGCTCAGTTCAAAGCTGTAGCGCGAGCACTAAGAGATGCTGTGAGTTTCGATGCAAAATCAGTCGGAATTCCATCTACCAAGGGTGTGCTGTAGATAAAACTCATGTCTAAACTTGGGTTTTAATGTCAAAATCAATAGTAATTCTTGATTACGGATCAGGAAATATTAGATCTGCAGAAAAAAGTTTGGCAAAAGTTGGAGCCAAAGTATCAATCTCAAGTGATTATGAAACCTGTCTTAATGCTGATGGCTTAGTAATTCCTGGGGTGGGAGCTTTTGAGTCTTGTATGCAAGGAATTAGAAAAGTAAAAGGCCAAGAAATTGTTGATAAACGCCTAGCTGGTAGCAGAAAAGTTTTTGGAATTTGTGTGGGAATGCAAATCATGTTTGAGAATGGACTTGAGCATGGAGTTAACACTCCAGGACTGCATCAATGGCCAGGGTCTGTAACAGAATTAAAAGCCAACGTTTTGCCTCACATGGGTTGGAATAACGTAGAAGTATCAAAGGGGAGTCAAATCTTTAAAGGTATCGAGAGTGAAAAGTTCTATTTCGTTCATACATATGCAGCCAAAGATTTAGATTTGCACGGGACAGAAAAAATATCTGCACCCCTTAAGCATTACTCAATTCATGGTGAAAAATTCTTATCAAGTGTAGAAAACGGACCCTTATCTGCAACACAATTTCACCCAGAAAAATCTGGTGATGCTGGTTTGCAGTTGCTAGCAAACTGGTTGGAAAGTGTTTGATATGAAACCACTAATTCTTTTGCCTGCAGTGGATGTTTCTGAAGGTCGCGCTGTTCGATTAGTGCAAGGAGAATTAGGAAGCGAAACTTCTTATGGTTCACCACTTGAGGCTGCACTTGCTTGGCAAGAACAAGGAGCTTCCTGGATTCATTTAGTTGATTTAGATGCTGCATTTGGTAAGGGAAACAACAAAGAACTTTTAGAAGAGGTAACAGCAAAGTTAGATATAAATGTTGAACTTTCTGGTGGGATTCGTGATGATCAATCCTTGGAGAGCGCTTTAGCAACAGGAGCGGCCCGAATAAATCTTGGCACGGCCGCACTTGAAGATCCTGAATGGACAGCAAAAGTAATCGCCAAATACGGGGACAAGATTGCAATTGGTTTAGATGTGCGAGGAAGAAAGTTAGCGGCTCGTGGTTGGACCAAAGAAGGTGGCGAGTTAATTGAAACTCTGCAAAGACTTGATAAAGATAACGCAGCAAGATATGTCGTAACCGATGTTACAAAAGATGGAACATTACAAGGTCCCAATGTTGCGTTATTAAAAGAGATTCTTAATTACACAAAAAAACCTGTAATTGCTTCAGGTGGAATTGCAGAATTAACAGATATTGCTTTATTAAGAGAATTAACTGATATTGGGGTAGAGGGCGCAATTGTAGGAAAAGCACTCTATGCTCAGAAATTTACTTTAAGACAAGCTTTAGATATAGCAGAAAATTGATTAGATGACTTTAGCGATAAGAATTATTCCATGTCTTGATGTAGCAGATGGTCGGGTAGTAAAAGGCGTAAACTTTCAAAATTTAGTTGACGCAGGAGATCCTGTTGAATTAGCTAGTTATTACGCAGAAAATGGTGCAGATGAAATTACTTTTCTTGATATTTCAGCATCCAAGGATGATAAGAAAACAATTATTGATGTAGTGCAAAAAACTGCCGAGGCTGTTTTTGTGCCTCTCACAGTTGGTGGAGGAATAAGAAGTGTGGAGGATGTGGATTTACTTCTTAGAGCTGGTGCAGACAAAGTGTCCATTAATACAAGTGCTATTTCAAATCCAGATCTGATTAATGCCATATCAAAAAGATTTGGTTCTCAAGTTTTAGTTATTTCAATTGATGCACGAAGAACGAGTGAAAAATTCGCCGTTTCTGGATATGAAGTAACTACGCATGGTGGGTCAAAAAGTGCTGGACTGGATGCGTTGGCTTGGACCATGCAAGCAGTTGAAAGAGGCGCAGGAGAAGTACTTCTAAATTCAATGGATAAAGACGGAACTAAAGATGGTTTTGATCTGGAACTTATTTCGTTAATTAAAAAGAACATAAGTGTGCCATTAATTGCAAGTGGAGGTGCTGGAAAAGTATCTGACTTTGCCCCGGCTGTTAAAGCAGGCGCAGATGCCTTATTGGCAGCAAGTATTTTTCATTTCCAGGAAGTTTCAATAAATCAAGTTAAGGCAGAACTTAAAGCAAACAATATTGAGATTAGAACCCAAATTTAGTTTCTTTAAGAATTCTTATTGCACTTTCTTCACCATCAAATTCGATGTTTACGTGAGCTTTTCGCCCGTACGCAAATAAAAGTAAATCAATTACCTCACCTTTCATGGTGACACAACTATTGCCAGATTTTATTGTGTAAGTTCCTTGGTCTGATTGGGCAATAATGCCAACTTTTGCTTTACGCATAAGTAATTTGCCAGATTGAGTAAAACGCTTCCAGATTAACTTTTTGTCATCTTCATCCAGGGTGCGGGGAGAATAGTCTGGTTGGCCACGCAACAGATCTTCATGATGAATTAGGAATTCAAAAGAGTTAACTAAATTATCAACACCAGGAAGGGCAAAGAAGCTAGTTGTCTTTGGTCCTTGTTCAAATTCCGTTATTAGATTTTCAAATCCACGACGCTTAATGTCTTGGGCAACTTTTGACGTGTAGCTAGAGAAAGCAGGAACAACTATTCCAATTACTGAATCAGGTCTTGTCTCTCTGGAAACCAAGTGAACAAGTAAGTCAAAGGAATTCCATCTTTCGCAAAGAGTGGGTGCTTCTGGACCCAGTTTTCTTAAAAGTTGAGATATTGCTACTCGTTCACGTTTGGCTAAAGATGTCATATAAACAGAGTAGAGGAAAAGATACCTAACGACAATTCAGGTTCTGTCCTAGGTAAGAATATGCACATGGGTGATATTTCTTTGGCGGCTATCGCAGAATATTGGTCATCGCTTAAACCAAATGAAAATGGATTAGTTCCAGCAATAACAACTGATCACTCAACGAAACAGGTTTTGATGATGGCCTGGATGAATGAAGAGTCTTTTACAAAAACTTTGCAAACAAAGAATGTCACTTACTATTCACGATCAAGAAACAAACTCTGGGTAAAAGGTGAAGAGTCTGGTAACACCCAAAGATTAAAAGAACTTCGAATTGATTGCGATGCTGACACAATACTTATTGCCGTTGAGCAAAAAGGTGAAGCTTGCCACACAGGAGATAAGACTTGTTTTGATGGTGTTTTAGTTTGGTCTGAAAAATAATTGATGAACTCAATCAAACTTGGAGTATCCACTCCAGATCTTGAACAATTTAAGGTTTATGCCAAAGACAGAAAAGTAATTCCGGTAGTTAGAAAACTAATTGGTGATTCATTTACTCCTGTTGGCTTATATAAGGCTCTAGCTGATGAAAGACCTGGAACTTTTCTACTTGAATCAGCAGAACATGGACAAAGTTGGTCAAGATACTCATTTGTAGGAGTTTCCAGTTCTGCAACTTTGCGCAGCGAAAAAGGTAAGGCGAAATGGACAGGAAAACCACCCAAAGGAGTTTTACTTGAGGGTGATATCTGGAATGTTTTTAAGCAAACTTTAGATTTTCTTGCAACTAAACCATTGCCAAATTTGCCTCCCTTAACTGGTGGATTAGTTGGATACTTTGCTTATGACATTGTTCGAATGTTTGAGAGAATTCCTGATGAAAATCCAAATGAAACAAGCGTGCCAGATCTATTAATGTTGCTGGCCACTGATTTTGCTGTCTTAGATCATGTTGATGGAACTGTTTGGTTAATTGCTAACGCTGTAAATTACGACGGGACAGATGAACGAGTTGATTTAGCTTATGAGGATGCCCTTAAAAGATTAGATTCAATGCAAGCATCACTTTCCAACCCTCAGTCTCAAGGCAATTCAACATTTAATATGGAAGCCAAATTAGATTACAGTAATCGCACAAAAAGTTCTGATTATCAAGATTCTGTGAAAAGGGCAATCAATTACATTGAAGCAGGAGATGCATTTCAAATAGTTTTATCTCAAAGATTTGACATGAAAACTCAAGCAAGTGGTCTTGATATCTATAGAGTTTTAAGAGCAACAAATCCAAGTCCTTATATGTATTACTTGAATGTTCCAACAGAAGATCTAGCAAACACTGAGTTTGAAATAATTGGTTCTAGTCCAGAAGCCTTAGTGACCGTTAAAGATAGACAAGCCATGATGCACCCAATTGCTGGAACCAGAGCAAGATCTAGTGATTCAAAAATTGATGATGAATCTGCTATTGAATTACTTAATGATCCTAAGGAAAAAGCAGAACATCTTATGTTGGTAGATCTTGGAAGAAATGATTTAGGACGAGTGTGCAAACCTGGTTCAGTTGAAGTTACGCAATTTATGCAGGTTGAAAAATACAGTCACGTCATGCATCTTGTCTCAACTGTTATTGGAACACTAAATGACGAAATTTCTGCAGCTGATGCCTTGAAAGCAACCTTTCCTGCTGGAACTCTTTCGGGAGCACCAAAGGTCAGAGCGATGGAAATAATTGATGAACTAGAACCTGTTAGGCGTGGAATTTATGGTGGAGCGTTAGGTTATTTTGATTTCGCCGGCAATATGGATGTAGCAATAACTATTAGAACAGCACTACTAAAGAATGGTGTTGCTTATGTTCAGGCAGGAGCAGGGGTAGTTGCAGACTCTCTTCCAAGTAGTGAAGATATGGAATGCCAGAATAAAGCAGCCGTGGTACTAAGAGCCGTTGCCATAGCTTCATCATTAGGCTAATAACATAAATTTAATTAAGGAGAAATAATTAATGTCAAAAGATAACCATGGCCAAACACCTGCTGCTTGGACTGGAACTTTCATTATTATTTCAGCTTCAATTATTTCCACATACGCATTAGTTATTAACAATTGGACAATGTTTTGGACAGGAATAGGTTTAAGTGTTCTAGGTGGAATTGTGTGGATCGCCTGGGAAAAAGCAAGTTCAAAACGAAAATAGATTAGGAAAACAATGACGAGCGTTTTAGACGAAATAATCGTTGGCGTTCGCGAAGATTTAGCCCTAAGGCAAGAAAAAGTTACAATTGATGAATTGAAAGCTCAAGCAGAAAAAACTTCTAAAGCAATTGATCCATTTCCTATCTTTGATGAAGCAGGAGTGGCAGTAATTGCCGAGATTAAAAGATCAAGCCCTTCAAAAGGTGAACTATCAAAAATTGTTGACCCTGCAGCTTTGGCTAAAAAATATGAAGCAGGTGGCGCAAGTTGCATCAGTGTTTTAACCGAAGAAAGAAGATTTAAGGGATGTTTAGCAGACTTAGCAGCAGTTCGAAAAGTTGTTGATATTCCAATTTTAAGAAAAGACTTCATTGTTTCTAGTTATCAACTTTGGGAAGCAAGAGCCTATGGTGCTGATTTAGCCCTGTTAATTGTCGCAGCCCTTGATCAAGAAGCACTTGTGTCTCTTATTGAAAGATCAAAAAGCATTGGACTTACTCCCTTGGTAGAAGTGCACACCGAGGAAGAAATTAAGAGAGCAGCAGATGCTGGTGCGAAATTAGTAGGAATTAATGCACGAAATTTAAAAACATTAGAAGTCGATAGAAACACTTTTGCAAAGTTAGCTCCACTTGTTCCAAGTGGTTGCATCATGGTTGCTGAATCTGGGGTAAGAGACAAACACGATTTGATAACTTATGCAAATGCTGGAGCACATGCAGTATTAGTTGGGGAAAGTTTAGTTATGCATGAAGATCCTCAAGCAGCAGTTCATGAACTTGTTACTGCAGGAGCACATCCAGCAACAAATCATGGTCGATAAATAACATGACTACTTTCCTGCAAGATTTAAAAAAAATTGATGATCAGACCGGACATTTTGGTCAGTTCGGTGGACGCTTTGTTCCTGAAGCTTTAATCTCAGCACTTGATCAACTTGAAACTGAATATTTAAAAGCAGCAGCAGACCCAAAATTTAACGATGATTTTCAAAACCTTTTAAAGGATTATGTTGGTCGACCAAGTCCTTTAACTGAAGCAAAGAATTTATCAAAGCATGCAGGTGGAGCTCGTATATTTCTCAAACGAGAAGATTTAAATCACACCGGTTCACACAAAATTAACAATGTAATTGGTCAAGCATTACTGACTGTTCGTATGGGAAAGAAAAGAATTATTGCCGAAACAGGTGCAGGTCAACACGGTGTTGCCACTGCAACTGCTGCTGCATTGTTTGGTCTTGAATGTGTCATCTACATGGGCGAAGAAGATACAGTTCGTCAATCTCTAAATGTTGCACGTATGAAACTTTTAGGTGCCACGGTAGTTCCAGTTACAACTGGTACAAAAACTCTCAAAGACGCCATTAATGAAGCAATGCGTGATTGGGTAACAAATGTTGAAACCACACATTACTTATTAGGAACTGTGGCAGGACCACATCCTTTCCCAACAATTGGTCGAAACTTTCACAGCATTATGGGTGTGGAAGCAAGACAACAAATATTAGAAAAAACTGGGAAACTTCCCACTGCTGTCACAGCATGTGTTGGTGGTGGTTCAAATGCAATTGGACTGTTTCATCCATTTATTTTGGATAAAGATGTGCAACTACATGGTTATGAAGCTGCCGGTGATGGAATTGAAACTGGAAGACACGCAGCAACACTTTCTGGTGGCACAATAGGAATTTTGCATGGAACAAGATCTTATGTTTTGCAAGATGAAAATGGACAAACACTTGCTAGTCATTCAATTTCTGCTGGCCTTGATTATCCAGGTGTTGGACCTGAGCATGCCTGGTTAAAAGACACAGGTAGAGCTTTTTACCATCCAATAACTGACACTGAAGCCATGGATGCTTTCTCTTTGTTATCAAGAACTGAAGGAATAATTCCTGCTATTGAAACAGCTCATGCAATTGCTGGAACAGTTAAGTTAGGAAAAGAATTAGGTAAAGATGCTGTGATAGTTATCAATTGCAGTGGTCGAGGCGATAAAGATGTTGAAACCGCTGCTAAATGGTTCAAGATAACTCCTGGTTCATGAGCACTATTCACCAAGTATTTAACAAAGCTAAATCTGAAAATAGAGCAGCTTTAATTGCGTATTTACCTGCAGGATTTCCCACTATTGAGGGATCAATAAAAATTATGCAAGAGATGCTTAATAACGGTGTTGATCTTATTGAAATTGGTGTGCCATATAGCGACCCACTAATGGATGGTCCAACTATTCAAGAAGCTGTTGATATTGCATTAAGCAATAAAACTGGAATTAAAGATGTTATGCACATTGTTAGTGAAGTTTCAAAATTAGGTAAACCTGTATTGACCATGAGTTATTGGAGCCCAATTGAAAAATGGGGTGTAGCAAATTACGCCCAGCAAATGAAAGATGCAGGGGGAGTTGGGGTAATTACCCCAGATTTACCACCGGATGAATCTGATTTATGGATTAGTGAAAGTGATAAAAACAATATTGATCGAGTTTTTGTGGTTGCTCCAAGCACTACAGAGGAAAGACTAAAATTGGTGACAAATAAAGTCACAGGATTTGTTTATGCAGCAAGTCTTATGGGTGTAACAGGAACAAGAAATCAAGTATCAAATAGAGCAGAAGAGTTAGTTTCGCGAATAAGAAAACACACAGATTTACCTGTGGCCGTGGGGCTTGGGGTCTCAAATGCTGAACAAGCTAAAGAAGTAGCCAAGTTTGCAGATGGGGTAATTGTGGGAAGTGCTTTTGTTAAAGTCATTCTTGAACAACCTGATTTGAGTAAATCACTGCAGGCCATAGCCCAAATGAGCAAAGATTTTGCTCGAGGTGTGCACAGAGACTAGCCAGAATTTGGTCTGGGGATCTGTCTTGATTAGATTGTTAACAACAACATAAAAGTGGAGTAAATAAATGGCAAACCCAGATGACATTAGAAATAAGGCCGCACAAGTTCGCGCCAACGCAAATTCGCAAGATAGTAAGAAAGCTAAAACGATTCAAATCATCGGTGGACTATTTGTTCTAACACTTGTTGTCGGACTAATCGGGGCTGGCGTTTATGCCAGAGGGCAAGCTCAAGGTCAAAGTATTACTCCAGAATTAATCACAGATTATAATTCTTCAGCTCAACTACCAACTGGAGTTACAGCTAAAGAGGGTTATGGTGTTCCAGTTGGAAAACAAGACCCAAATTCTCCTAGGGCAGAACTTTATGAAGATTTTCAATGTCCAGCATGTGGATTCTTGGAAAAAGCAAATGGAAAAAATATTATTGCTGCCGCAGTAAATGGTGACATTAATTTGACACTACATCCAATGATTTTTCTAGACCGAAATTTTCCTGAATCAGAACTTGCTTCTTTAAGATCAACTATGGCTTTTGGATGTGCGGTAGATGCTGGAAAAACAGCAGAATTTCACGCCGGTGTATTTGAATTGCAACCTGCAAGAGAAGGTGACGGATTTAGTAATCAACAGTTACTTGATTTAGGTAAAAAAGTTGGAATTCAAGGTGATGACTACACAACTTTTGAAACTTGTTTAACATCAGAAAAATACAAAGGTTGGGCTCAAAATTCACAACTACATGCACAAGATCGCGGTGTGCAAGGAACTCCAAGCTTCTACTTAAACGGAACAGCAATCGAGAATTCAATTCTTGCTGATCCAGCAGGTTTTGCAGGAGTAGTTGCAGAAGCTCAAAAGTAGTCAGTTTTGATTCAACTAAGTATTCCAAGTCCAAGTACTGGAGTTATCTATTTAGGCCCACTTCCTTTGAGGGCTTATTCACTTTTCATAATCTTAGGAATCTTTGTTGCAATTTGGTTAGGTAACAAAAGATGGATCGCAAAAGGCGGTAAGCCAGGACAAGTAAGTGATGTTGCAATTTTTGCAGTTCCATTTGGAATAATTGGTGGCAGAATTTATCACGTTGCTACTGACTGGGAAAAGTATTTTGGATCAGGACAAAATTGGATTGATGCGCTAAAAATTTGGAATGGCGGATTAGGAATTTGGGGCGCAATTCTTTTTGGCGGGGTTGGAGCATGGATTGGTTGTAAGTATTACAAGATCTATTTACCACCTTTTGCAGATGCGATAGCTCCAGGAATAATTTTTGCTCAAGCAATTGGAAGATTAGGAAATTATTTCAATCAGGAATTATTTGGTAAACCAACAGATTTAGCATGGGGACTAGAAATTGCCGAGAAATTTAGACCACAAGGATTTGAATCATTTGCCACATTTCACCCAACTTTCTTGTACGAAATAATATGGAATGTTCTTATAGGTTTTGGTCTGATTTATCTTGATCGAAAATACAAAATTGGTCATGGTCGACTATTTGCACTTTATGTAAGCCTTTATAGCTTAGGCAGATTATTCATTGAAAACTTGAGAATCGATGAAGCTCGATTGATTCTGGGTTTCAGATTCAACGTTTTTACAAGTTTAGTAGTTATAGTGGGGGGTCTAATCTATTTCGTTATTAGTAACAGATCCAAACCTGGAATAGATAAAGAATTGTTTAGGAGATCTGCTTAATGAGCAAGGGTGAGAAGTATCTCAGCGAAGAAGTAATTCATCGCAATGTCAATGGTGGCTGGTTACGTCCTGCTGTGTTTGGCGCAATGGATGGTTTGGTTTCAAACTTTGCATTAATGATTGGTGTAGCAGGAGGATCTAAAGCACTAGGTGCAGAAAATACAAGTGCGATAGTTCTGGCTGGTTTTGCTGGATTACTAGCGGGTGCTTTTTCCATGGCAGCAGGTGAATACACCTCTGTCAAAAGTCAAGCAGAACTTGCATTGGCAGAAATTGAATTAGAACGCAACGAAATTAAAAACAACTTGGACCACGAAATTAGGGAGCTAGCTGAAGTTTGGATGAAGCGTGGCGTCACAGAAACTGTGGCTTTACAGTTTTCAAATGAACTGAGCAAAAATGAGCAAGCTTTTCTTGATGCACACACCTCAGTAGAATTCGGCGTAACTGCAGATGATTTACCTTCAGCAAACGTGGCAGCGATTTCATCATTCATCGCATTTGGTGGAGGTGCACTGGTTCCATTAGTGCCATACATGTTTGGTCTAACTGACATTGTTTATTCAATGGTTATTTCCTTATTTGGATTATTTCTGGCCGGGGCACTGGTGTCCTTGGTCACAACAAGAACATGGTGGTACTCAGGGATTCGACAAGTACTGCTGGGTAGTGGGGCAGCTGCTGTTACCTGGTTTCTTGGTTCCACAATTGGAGCAGCGCTCTAGTTCGTCATAGGTTAGAATTAAAGCCTTACTGTTAGTACTTGGGCCAAAGTCGTCCCTTCGAAATAAATTCGTTTTAGGGACAAGCCTTGCAAACTTTAACTAGCAACAATCAAGGTCTATATGACTCAAATTTTGAGCATGACGCTTGTGGTGTGGCTTTAGTTGCAACCTTAAATAAGAAAGCAACTCATGAAATAGTTGCATCTGGACTTGAAGCTTTAAGAAATCTTGAACACCGTGGTGCTTCAGGTAGTGAACCTGACTCTGGCGATGGTGCTGGAATATTAATTCAAATACCTGATGAGTTTTTGCGCGAAGTTATTGATTTTGAATTACCAAAAAATGGGCATTACGCCGTAGGAATTGTCTTTCTGCCCCAAGATAAAGACGGATACTTAGCAGCAAAAAACAAGATCGCTGAAGTGGCGTTGACAGAACAAATTAATATTTTAGGTTGGCGAGAAGTGCCAACAAACTCCCAAGAAATAGGTAAAACTGCCAAAAGCGTTATGCCTCGTTTTGAAATGATTTTCATTCAACCTGAAAACAAAGAATTAAAAGATATTCAGGTTGATAGAGCAATTTATCCTTTTAGAAAGATCATTGAGAATTCAATTGATGTTTACTTTGCTTCTCTTTCTGCACGAAGCATTGTTTACAAAGGAATGTTGACAACTGGACAACTCGAACCTTTCTATCCAGATCTATCTTCACCAAAAGTTGTTTCAAGAATTGCACTAGTTCATTCAAGATTTAGTACCAACACATTCCCATCCTGGCCTCTTGCTCATCCTTATCGTCTAATTGCCCATAATGGCGAAATCAATACGGTTAAAGGAAATAGAAACTGGATGCATGCCAGGGAAAATCTGTTGAAAACTGATTTGATACCTGGAGATTTATCTCGAGTGTTTCCAATTTGTTCAAACGAAGCAAGTGATTCTGCTTCATTTGATGAAGTACTGGAATTGATTCATTTAGGTGGTAGAAGTCTTCCTCATTCAATCTTGATGATGATTCCTGAAGCATGGGAAAACAATCCAAGTATGGATCCTGCTCGTAGAGCATTTTATGAATTTCACGCATCATTTATGGAACCATGGGACGGCCCAGCATGTGTAACTTTTACCGATGGTCATTTGATTGGCGCAGTGCTAGATAGAAATGGTTTGCGTCCTGGAAGATTTTGGGTAACAGAAGATGGACTCGTTGTTTTAGCTAGCGAATCAGGCGTTCTGCCAATTGATCAAGCAAAAGTAATTAGAAAAGGTCGATTACAACCTGGAAAAATGTTCCTAGTTGATACCGATAACGGCAAAATTATTGAAGACGAAGAGATTAAAGATTCCTTAGCCAAAGAGTTTCCGTATCAAGATTGGCTTCATGCTGGACTATTGCATTTGGAAGAACTTCCTGAAAGAGAACACATTGTTCACACACACTCATCTGTTCTGAGAAGACAGCAAACTTTTGGTTACACAGATGAAGAGTTAAAAATACTCTTAACCCCAATGGCAAAAAGTGCAGCAGAGCCACTTGGTTCAATGGGTACTGATACTCCAATTGCAGTATTAAGTAGCAGACCTCGACTCATATTTGATTATTTTGTGCAACTCTTTGCTCAAGTTACAAATCCTCCTTTGGATGCAATTCGAGAAGAAATCGTGACATCTTTGTCTTCTTCAGTTGGGGAAGAGTCAAATCTTTTATATGCAACTCCTGCTCACACCAGGCAAGTAGTTTTACCATTTCCTGTAATTGACAATGATGAATTAGCAAAACTTCTTCACATTAATCGAGACGGTGACCAACCAGGTTTTGCTGCCCAAAAATTCTCAGGTATCTACAAAGTTGCTGAAGGTGCTGTTGGCTTAGAAAAAAGAATTGAAGAAATATTTGTGGAAGTTGATGAAGCAATCGAAAACGGAACGCATCTAATTGTTTTAAGCGATCGAGACAGTGATGCAGACGAGGCTCCAATTCCTTCTCTTTTGTTACTTTCTGCTGTTCATCATCATTTGATTAGAAACAAAAAAAGAATGCAAATAGGACTAATCGTTGAAGCAGGAGATGTTCGAGAGGTTCATCATGTGGCCTTGCTAATTGGTTATGGAGCTGCGGCAGTAAATCCATATTTAGCAATGGAAACAGTTGAAGACATGGTTAGACAAAAAAGAATTACCGGAATCTCACCAGAAAAAGCAGTTAGAAATCTAGTGAAAGCTCTTGGCAAAGGTGTCCTCAAAGTAATGAGCAAGATGGGAGTTTCAACAGTTGCTTCTTATCGTGGTGCTCAGATTTTTGAAGCGATTGGTATTTCTAATGAAGTAATTGATAAATATTTCACTGGCACAGTTTCAAGACTGGGTGGAGTTGGCTTAGAAGTTATTGCTGAGGAAGTTTCAAGACGACACAAACTTGCATATCCACCAACCGGAATATCTCCAGCTCATCGCCAACTTGCTATTGGTGGGGAATACCAGTGGAGAAGAGAAGGTGAGCCACATTTATTTGATCCAGAAACAGTCTTTAAATTGCAACACTCAACTCGCACTGGTCAAATGGACATATTTCGAACCTATACAGAAAAAGTAAACGAACAGTCAAAAAGATTGATGACCTTAAGAGGACTCTTTGACATCAAGAGTAATCGTCAACCAATTTCAATAGATGAAGTTGAACCAATAGAAAATATCCTCAAAAGATTTAGCACTGGTGCTATGTCTTATGGATCAATATCTGGTGAAGCACATGAAACCTTAGCTATTGCTATGAATCGAATCGGTGCTAAATCAAATACAGGCGAAGGTGGGGAAGACCCAGAACGCTACGAAAAAATGGCAAATGGTGATTCAAAAAGATCTTCTATTAAACAAGTTGCCAGTGGCAGATTTGGTGTGACCAGTGAATATTTAGTTAATGCTGATGATATTCAAATCAAAATGGCGCAGGGTGCAAAACCTGGAGAAGGTGGACAACTTCCCGGACATAAGGTTTATCCCTGGATTGCAAAAACACGATATTCAACTCCAGGTGTTGGATTGATATCTCCACCACCTCATCACGACATTTACTCAATTGAAGATTTAGCACAACTAATTCATGATTTGAAGAATGCAAATAACAAAGCAAGAATTCATGTCAAACTTGTTGCCGAAGTCGGAGTTGGAACAGTTGCAGCAGGAGTTGCAAAAGCACACGCAGATGTTGTTCTAATTTCTGGACATGATGGAGGAACAGGAGCTAGTCCTTTAACATCCTTAAAACATGCAGGCGGTCCCTGGGAAATTGGTTTAGCAGAAGCTCAACAAACATTGTTGATAAATGGTTTGCGGGATCGAATAGTTGTGCAAACAGATGGACAACTTAAAACTGGTAGAGATGTTATTGTTGCGGCTCTTTTGGGAGCTGAAGAATTTGGTTTTTCAACTGCACCACTAGTTGTGATGGGCTGCATCATGATGAGGGTTTGTCATTTAGACACTTGTCCAGTTGGGGTAGCGACTCAAAACCCAGTGTTGCGCGAGAAATTTACCGGCAAACCTGAATTTGTGGAGAACTTCTTTAAATTTATTGCTCTAGAAGTACGGGAATACTTGGCAAATCTTGGTTACAAATCTTTAGATGAACTTATTGGACACTCTGAAATTTTGGATACAAAAAAAGCAATTAGTCATTGGAAAGCATCAGGATTAGATCTTTCCCCGATATTGCACAGGGTAAAAATTGATGATTCAACTTCAATGATTAAAACTATTGAGCAAGATCATGGTCTAGATAAAGCCCTTGATAACAAGTTAATTGAGATATGTAAACCTGCATTGGAAAAAGGAGAACTTGTTAGAGCGCAATTAGAAGTTAGAAATGTTAATAGAACTGTAGGAACCATGTTAGGTAGTGAAGTCACAAGAAAATATGGTGGAAACGGTTTGCCGGAAGGAACAATTGAATTAACTTTCAATGGTTCTGCAGGTCAATCTTTTGGTGCCTTTATTCCCAAAGGGATGACACTAAGACTTGAAGGTGACACTAATGATTATTTGGGCAAAGGTTTATCAGGTGGAAAAATAGTTGTTCGCCCAGATCGACAAGCAAAATTTGATTCAGCAACAAATGTGATTGCAGGAAACGTTATTGCATACGGAGCAACCTCTGGAACCATTTTTGTTAGAGGTTTAGTTGGAGAAAGATTCTGTGTTCGTAACTCAGGTGCCACAGCAGTGGTCGAAGGAGTAGGCGATCACGGTTGCGAATACATGACTGGTGGAAAAGTTGTAGTGCTAGGTAAAACTGGCAGAAATTTTGCTGCTGGAATGAGTGGTGGAATTGCCTATGTTCTAAACATAAATGTGGAAAATGTTAATGCTGAAATGGTGGAATTAGAAGAATTAGATGCCAGCGATAAAGAGTTTTTAACTCAAATATTGAAAGATTATGTGGATGAAACAGATTCAACAATTGCTAAGCAATTGATTCAAAACAAAGACTTAAGTGGCTTTACCAAAGTTATGCCTAGAGAATATAAACGAGTTTTGTTGGCTCAAGCCCAAGCAAAGTTAGATGGAACAGATCCAATGCAAGCTGTTATGGAGGTCTCTCGTGGGTGATCCAAAAGGTTTTATAAATAACAGAAGAGAAACCCCAAAAAGAAGACCAGTTGATTTGCGTTTAATGGATTGGCGTGAGGTTTATGAACCTTTTGAAACCAACAAGTTAAAACTTCAAGCCGGTAGATGCATGGACTGTGGTATTCCTTTTTGTCATAACGGTTGTCCTTTAGGAAATCTAATTCCGGAGTGGAATGACTTAGTTTTCAACGACGACTGGCGTGAAGCATCAGAAAGATTGCATGCAACCAATAATTTTCCTGAATTCACTGGAAGATTATGTCCTGCACCGTGTGAGACAGCATGTGTTGTAGCAATAAATCAAGACGCGGTGACAATTAAACAAATTGAAGTTGAAATTGCAGACAGAGCTTTTGCACAAGGTTTGGTCACACCCCAAGCACCAGCAAGATTAAGTGGTAAAACTGTTGCTGTAATTGGTTCAGGACCAGCAGGTTTAGCAGCAGCTCAACAGTTAGCAAGAGCAGGTCACACTGTGGCAATTTATGAAAGAGCTGACAAATTAGGCGGACTACTTCGTTATGGCATTCCAGAATTTAAGATGGAAAAAATCCATGTTGACAGAAGACTTGAGCAATTAGAGGCAGAAGGAATCAAATTTAGAAGTGGTGTGGAAATTGGTATTGACATTGAAGCAAACGAACTAAGAAAAAGATATGACGCTTTAGTCATCGCAGTTGGAGCAACTGCGTGGCGAGATTTGCCTGTTCCGGGAAGAGAATTCAGTGGTATTTATCAAGCGATGGAATATCTGCCACCAGCTAACAGAGTTGCTCTAGGTGAAATTGCAACATCACCAATTGATGTGCAAGGAAAAGATGTTGTGATAATCGGAGGGGGAGACACTGGTGCAGATTGTTTAGGCACAGCTAATCGCCAAGGCGCAAAAAGTGTAACTCAATTAGAAATTTTGCCA
>DAIRXT010000009.1:0-24544 GCA_036819575.1 Candidatus Nanopelagicales bacterium
GGTGATGCAGGAGATCGTTTGTACGGAACTGCTGACTAATTCTTTTCGAATTCGTCCATAACTAGTTGGGCAACATCTGTCATTGAACGTCTTTTATCCATTGCTGTTTTTTGCATCCATTTAAAAGCTTCGGGTTCTGAAATTTGCAGCTTCGTCATCAATAGACCTTTTGCTTTCTCAATTAACTTACGGGCCTTTAATTGATCTTGTAAGTCTGTGACTTCAGCATCTAATTGCTTTATCTCAAGGAATCTTGAAACAGCTAATTCAATTGCGGGCATCAAATCTTCAATCGTGAAAGGTTTTGTTAGATAAGCCATTGCCCCAGCATCTCTGGCTCGTTCAACTAAGTCTCTTTGTGAGAACGCTGTCAAAATAACAACTGGTGCGATTCTTTGTTTAGCAATTCTTTCCGCAGCACTTATGCCATCAAGTTTGGGCATTTTTACATCCATCACAACCAGATCAGGTTTTTCTTTTTCTGTTAATTGAATTGCTGCTTCGCCATCGCCTGCTTGGCCTACGACGTCGTAACCGGCTTCGGTCAACATCTCAACTAGATCAAGACGAATTAAAGCTTCGTCTTCAGCAACGACAACTCTTAATGTTGGCTTCATATGTGTTCAATAGCCTAGGCGAACTAGGAATATGGCATTTAAGTGTCGTAGAGTTAAGTTCGTAATATTGATTAATTTGCTTTAGCCCCGGTAGCCCAACTGGCAGAGGCATACGACTCAAACTCGTACCAGCGTGAGTTCGAATCTCACCCGGGGCACAAAATCTAAATCTTTTTACTGATTGTTCCTAAAGTTCCATTTATGAAAGCTGATGATTCAGCAGTACTCAATGATTCAGCTAGATTAACCGCCTCGCTAATTACCACATTTGTTGGAACATCTTTTTGAAATAGAAGTTCATATACGGCAATTCGTAATATGTTTCTATCAACTCGAGGGATTCGATCAAAAGTCCAATCCTTAAGAGAATTAGAAATCATTTCATCTATTTGGGTTTGATTTTCCTTTATCCCTTTAACAAGGTCTAAAGAATAGTTTGCGACTTCTTGATCTGTCTCATCATTTGTGTTTGTAGCAGGAATTGATATTCCTTTTAAATCTGCTTCAAAAATTGTGTCTAATGCACGTTTACGAGCTTTACTTCGTGCACTCATTAATAGCCCTAGTTATCTTTAGGCACGACCAAGATAAGAACCGTCTCGAGTGTCAACTCGAACTTTCTCACCTTGATTAATAAACAGTGGCACTTGAATTTCAAAACCAGTTTCTAATTTTGCTGATTTTGAACCGGCATTTGATCTATCTCCTTGCAAACCTGGTTCGGTGTATTCAATTGTTAGTTCTACGTTGGCAGGCATTTCAATATAGAGCGGATTGCCTTCGTGCATGGCAACCATAACTTCTTGATTTTCCAACATGTAATTTGAAGCATCGCCAACTGTTGCATTACTAATAGTTATTTGGTCATAATTTGTGGTGTCCATAAACACCCAATCATCACCGTCTTTGTATAGATATTGCATATCTCTTTTATCAACCTGGGCAGTCTCAATTTTTACACCAGCGTTGAAAGTTCTGTCTACTACTTTTCCACTCAAAACATTTTTTAGTTTGGTGCGCACAAAAGCGCCACCTTTGCCTGGCTTTACGTGTTGAAAATCAATAATGTTCCAAAGTTGGCCATCAAGGTTTAAGACCATTCCGTTTTTTAACTCGTTAGTTGTTGCCACTTCAAATCCACTCCTAGTTGATCTTTTGAAAACCTGACTTAAGCCACACAAATTATTTCGTGAGAACCTGGGGTTAATACTTCTGCATCACCTTCGGTGATTAAGCACGTATCTTCGATACGGACTCCACCTTTTCCTGGTAAATAAATGCCAGGCTCCACAGTGATACAACTTCCCTTGGAAAGTTTAGTCTTAACACCTTTTGTCAGGAACACAGGTTCATGAATTTCTAGTCCAACTCCATGACCGGTTCCGTGCACAAAAAATTCACCACATTTTCCATCATCGATTACTTTTCGCACAGCTGCATCAACATCTTCTGCAATGGCTCCAGAAACAAGTTTTTTTCTTCCCTCTGCTTGAGCATTCATTACTAAGTCATAAATGTCTTTTTGCCAATCAGCACAACTTCCAATAAACACAGTTCTAGTCATGTCAGCGTGATAACCGTTTACAAGTGCTCCACAATCAATTGTGATCATGTCTCCTCGCTGCAAAATTCTTTTCGATGGCTCATGATGAGGCGTGGCACTGTTTTCCCCACTTGCCACAATGGACGCAAAAGCCAAACCATCAGCTCCCCTCTTAAGAAATCCTTCTTGCAAGAGACTTGATATTTTTCTTTCATTAATTCCTGGTCTTAAATCATTAATTAGATACCACAAAGTATCAGCCGTTATCGAGCAAGCCTTCTTAATTTGTTTGATCTCGTATTCATCTTTAATTGCTCTAAGGGGTGCCAGAATTTCAGATTTGGCAACTATTTCAAATTTATCCTTATCTTTTAAGGAATCTGCTTGCAATAAGTTTGTGCGCTTTGGATCAAGAGCAATTTTCTTGACTAAATTATGGGTTAGTAAATCATGCAGTTTTTTTATGAAATCACTTTCTATTTCAATATCTATGTCAGGGCATTCTGTCTTTGCTCTTTGGGTATAACGAGAATCAGTAAGCAATCGGTCTTGATTAGCATCTGATCCCACATAAAGAGCAGAATTACTTCCCGAAAAACCCGTGAGGTAGCGAACACTTACCTGATCAAAAAAGACTGCGCATTGAGCACTATCTTGAAAGATTTTTCGAAGTGAGTTTCGCCTGGCTAAGTAATCTGGCATAGAAACTTACTTAATTAGTTTTTTTAAGGCACTCAAAGCTAAGCGGTAGCTATCAATTCCAAAACCAGCAATTGCTCCATCAGCAACACCGGCTAACACACTGAAATGACGAAACTCTTCTCTTGCTTGCGGATTTGAAATATGAACCTCAATTAGTGGTGCTGTGTGCATAGCGGCAGCATCTCGCATGGCATAGCTGTAGTGAGTAAAGGCTGCTGGATTAATTACCACGGGGAATTTATTGTCACTTGCTTCATGCAGCCACTTAATAATTGTTGCTTCATCATCGGTTTGACGAAAATCAATTTCGAAATCATTTTGCTTTCCAAAATCGATACAAGCATTCTTTAAATCTTCAAAAGTGTCTTTTCCATAAATTTCTGGCTCTCGGGTACCAAGGCGTTGAATATTTGGTCCATTAAGAACAAGGACTTTTATCATTTCGACACCTTCTCCCATGCTTGACTTAAAATTTTGTAACTTGGATTTTCTAATCTAGAAGGTTTAGCAATATCTTCTAGGATTACAAATCTTAACGTAGCTCCACGTGATTTCTTGTCCAGAGCCATAATCTCAATCAGTTTTTTGAAGTTTTTACTTTTGTACTTTGTAGGAAGCCCAACTAATTCCAAGATGTCTCGATGCCTTTTAACAACTTCAGCAGATAATTTGCCATCAGCAAAAGCCAGTTCAGCAACAAAAACCATTCCTACAGAAACAGCGTCACCATGTCTCCACTTGTACTTCTCATTTTTCTCAATGGCATGACCAAGTGTGTGACCGTAGTTGAGGATTTCTCGACCTGTCTTTGAGGTGGAAGTTTCTTTAAAATCTTTAGCTACAGTATCTGCCTTAACCTGAATTGATCTAGTTACAAGTTCAGGAATTTCTACCCCATCAAATGTTTTACATTCTTGAGGATATTTTTCAATAATTTGAAGAATTTTCTCATCCGCGATGAATCCACATTTAACAACTTCAGCCATTCCCGTTGTGAAATCATGCTTCTTTAATGTTTTTAAAGTATTTAAATCACAAATTACTTGGACTGGGTTATGAAAGCTTCCAACTAAGTTTTTTCCCGCTTCGGTATTAATCCCAGTTTTTCCACCCACTGCAGCATCTACCATGCCTAGCAAGGTTGTGGGAATAGAAATGAAATCAATTCCTCGTAACCATGTTGCGGCAACAAATCCTGCTAGATCAGTTGTGGCGCCTCCCCCGATAGCCACAATCAAATCTGAACGGGTGAACTTACTTTTGCCTAAAGTTTTCCAACATTTATCAACTATTTTGATATTTTTAGCGGTTTCTGCATTTGGTACTTTAATTTCAATTACTTTAAAGCCAAGTTTTGTAACATGTTTCTTTATTGTTTTAGCAACTTTTTCCACATGTGTGGGAAAGATAAGAGCAATTTGATTAACGTTTTGATTGATATTTATTGAATCAAGAATGTCATGGCCGATAACAACATCGTAGGGATTGGTGGCATTAACCGTAATGGTTTTGTGTATTCCCACTAGTTAACCTCACTTGTTTGTAAAAGCACTTCTTGTACAACTTCGTCAATACTTTTTCCAGTTGTATCTATTTCCCAGTCTGCCACTTCTTCGTAAAATGGAGTTCTTTCTTCGAGTAGTTTCACCAAAGTAGATCTCACATTGCCCATCAAAACTGGTCTAGAAAGACCCATCCCAACTCTTGAGGATGCTTCACCTGATGAAACTTTTAACCATGCCACAGGAGCTATCGCTAAGGCATTTCTTGTTGATTCATCCAAGATAGATCCTCCACCAAGTGAGAGCACTCCATCAAAAGATTTCAATAATTCACCAATTTTGTTTCTCTCTAATTCGCGAAAATATGGTTCACCTTTTTTAACAAAGATCTCAGAAATGGTAATTTTCTCATCCATTTCAATTTCACTATCAACGTCAAGAAATGAAAGATTTAGTTTTTCTGCTACTTTTTTTCCAATAGTTGTCTTCCCCGAACCGGGAGCACCCACGAAAATTAAACGTGGAGACATATTTATCGAACCTTTAGGTTTGATAAATAGTTTTCAAAGTTTCTTTTTGTCTCGCTTACAGAATCGCCACCAAATTTTTCCATCAACGCATCAGCCAGAACTAAGGCCACCATGGATTCAGCAATAACTCCTGCGGCAGGAACTGCGCAAACATCTGATCTTTGGTTGTGAGCTTTAGCTGCTTCACCTGTGGTGGTGTCAATTGTTTGCAAAGCTTTAGGAACAGTTGAAATTGGTTTCATTGCTGCACGAACTCTTAAGATTTCACCAGTGGTCATACCACCTTCAGTTCCACCTGCACGATGAGTTAATCGTTTAATTCCATCTTTAGTGTTAACAATTTCATCATGTGCTGCAGAACCACGACGTCCTGCTGTTGTGAAACCATCACCAACTTCAACACCTTTTATTGCTTGAATGCCCATAAGTGCACTGGCTAATCTGGCATCAATTTTTCTATCGTGGTGAACATAAGAACCTAAACCTGGTGGTAATCCATAAACCACAACTTCAACTACTCCACCTAATGTGTCACCGTCTTTATGTGCAGATTCAACTTCTGCTTGCATTAGTTGACTTGTTTTATCATCAAAGCATCGTGCTGGATCTTCATCAATTTTATTTAGCGAACCTGGAGTTGGAATGGTTCCATCAGGAGTTTTTACTGTTCCAAGTTGGACTACGTGACTTAAAATTTCAACACCAGCTACTTGATTCAATAATTTTTTTGCTAAGGCACCTAGAGCAACTCTTGCAGCGGTTTCTCTAGCGCTTGCTCTTTCAAGAACTGGTCTTGCTTCATCGAAACCGTACTTTTGCATACCAACTAAATCAGCATGTCCCGGTCTTGGTTTTGTTAATGGAGCGTTTCTGGCAAGTTCAGCTAAAACTTTTTCATCGACTGGATCAGCAGCCATTACGTCTTTCCACTTTGGCCACTCAGAATTATTAATTTTTATAGCGATTGGAGCACCAATACTTAAACCATGTCTAATGCCACCCAATATTTCAATTTCGTCTTGCTCAAATTTTTGTCTGGCACCTCGACCAACTCCAAGGCGTCTTCGAGCTAATTCATTTTGAATATCAATAGAGGTAACTGAAATACCTGCGGGAAGACCTTCAATTGTGGCAACCAAAGCAGGACCGTGAGACTCACCTGCAGTTAGCCATCGAATCATAAATCTATTCTTCCATTGTGCATGAATTTGTTGGTAATCCCCCTACAAATTAAGCACAAGAAACAAAAGAAATGAAACAGACATGAACGGCCCAAATGCAATTTCGTGATTTTTGGAAACTTTCTTAACCAACATCAAGAGAATTGAAAAAATTCCACCGATTACAAATGCCACCAGATGCATGTTGATAGTTTCGTTAAATCCATACAAGTATGTGGGAGCAAGACTTAATGCAAAGCTATATTTTACATCTCCCAGCCCAAAGCTTCTTTTAGAAAGAAAATAGATACCCAAATAGATCAAAAATACTAATAATGATGAAGTAGTTGAGTAAATTAGATTACTCAAATCAAAACTTGGTGAAATAAGAATTATGCAAATATTTGTAATCAAAAAACTAAATACTATTTTGTTGGGTAAGAGTTTGGTTCTATAGTCAATAATTCCTAGCAAAATTGCAAAGAATGAGGAATTGATAAGGATTAGATAATCCCAATTCAAAATTTCCTCAATCCTAAAAAATGGCCTCCCTCATTTGTTTGAGTGGAGCTTTTTTGCCAGTCATTAATTCAAACTGTCTGGCAGCTTGATGCAATAACATCTCTAAACCTGAGACGACAAAACCTCTGCGAAGGATCCATTCCAATGCAATTTTTGATGGCCACGGTGAATACGCCACATCAAGTAAGGATCCAGGAATTTCTGGTCCCATAGCTGCAAATGAGTCCATTGCACCACTTGGCAAACTACTTATAACAGTTGTCGCTGCTAGTGCTTTATGAATCTCACTCCATTGAACTTCAGATACTTCTAATCCAAAATCTTTGGCAACATTTGTTAGCTCTGATAATGACTTTTCGTTTCTGGCACAAAGAATAACTTTTTGAGCGCCTAATTGATGCAACGCTGCAACAGCTGATCTTGCTGTTGCCCCACTGCCGATGATGGATGGATTTGAAATATCAAGTTGTTTATTGGTTTGCAATGCGGTCACAATGCCATAAATATCAGTGTTACCTGCAAAGATTTTTCCATCTTTAAAAAGTAAAGTATTAGCTGAATTAACTTTTTTTGCTAACTCTGTGACCACATCTGCTACTTCTATGGCAACTTCTTTTAAAGGCATAGTAAGTGACATTCCAACTAGATTTGGATCTCTATTTTTTATGAAGTCAGGAAATGATGAAGCATTTAGCTCAAACTTCTTGTAATCCCAATCCATTTTTAATGCTGCATATCCTGCTTTATGAATGGCAGGACTAAGTGAGTGTTCTATAGGTGAGCCGGCTACAGCTGCAAATTTTTGACTCATTTATTTATTTTTGTTATACCAATTTAGGAATTCTTGCTTATGTCCTAGAAATTCTTGGTTAGTTGAAGCAAATTTTGTTTCCTTGGTATCAAGATTTACCGTTACCCAATAAACCCAGTCACCATCTTCAGGATTAAGTACTGCATTAATGGCTGCTTCTGAAGGATTAGCAATTGGTCCTGGAGGTAATCCATCATTTGTATAAGTGTTGTAAGGAGA
Organism: Candidatus Nanopelagicales bacterium; assembly: GCA_036819575.1. Classification (GTDB taxonomy): domain Bacteria; phylum Actinomycetota; class Actinomycetes; order S36-B12; family UBA5976; genus ATZT02. Next base: position 7,607 of record DAIRXT010000009.1, read on the forward strand.
ATCTTGTTGTAATTGTTCACTGGTCAAAATGATGGTATTTGTATCTAATTCATAATTCAAAGTGCTGTCTAATTGCAATCTCATAGGCGCGGCTAGGCGATTTAGAATTACTCGAGCAGCTTTGGCTTGATCAATTGGTGCAACTTCTTTTTCGACAATACTTGCCATAATTATTACCTCATATGGGGTAAGACCATTTGCTTTAGCTGTTGCCTCAAGTTGTTGCTCTTCAGCTGCTTGATTAAATCTCTTAATCATTTGTTGCAAAACTTCTTTAGGAGTTATGCCTTCTTCGAATCGATAAGTTGCTGGATACAAAAATCCTTCAACATTATTGTTGGCATACTCAGGTAATCCTAAATCTTTTGGATCTTTTGCTAAAGATTCAAAATCTCCCACCGAAACACCCAGAGCTTGGGCTGCTGCTGCGAAAACAAATTTTGATCTGGAACCTTCGGGAATCACAACTTTGATACTTACTTTGCTTTCTGGATCAAGCAGAGCAAATATTGCTTCTTTAGGTCCCATGCTCTTAACTAAGTTGTATTTACCAGGTCCAATTGAACTTGATTGAGGAATGTCATCTGCTGCTGTTACAAATTCTAAATAGTTATTAACTACACCTGCATCTGCTAAAACTCTACCGATTTCGGTTAGTGAAGATCCAGGTTTGATGGTTACTTGAGTGGGACCAGTTCCTCCGGGTCCATTAATAATTTTTACTCCACCACTTGGGATAAATGAGTAAAGAACAATTCCTAGTAGAGCGACAAAAGTAATTAATCCAATTCTTAAGTAAGGAGCAGGCTGCAGGTCAGATTTGTATCTGTTTTGTTCAGGTTTGAAATCATCTAAAATTGATGGCACCTATTTCACCTCATTCAAATCTTTGCCTGGAACTTGATTATTTCTCTTTTCAAATTCAAGTGCTTGCTCTAATAATTCTATTGCTGCCACCTGATCGATCATGGACTTCTGCTCGCGCGTATTTAAGCCACTCTCACTCAATCTCGCACTAGCACTGGTTGTGGTCAATCTTTCATCCATCATGCGCACCGAAACACTGGAAAGTGCCTTAGCTAACTGATTTGCAAAATTCAAGGCTTTTGTAGCTGATTGACCAATGGCACCTGAGAGATGCTTAGGTAGGCCAACATAAATTTCCAAACATCCAGTTTCATTTACTTCTTTTAGAATATTTTTAATTAGTTCTTGATCATTTTTAAGTGTGGCAACTGGCACTGCCAGAATTCCGTCAATATCACTTTTTGCTAAACCAACTCTTGCATCACCAAAATCTATGGCGTATCTAATACCTTTTCTCAAAGTTTCAACTACCGAATCAAGTTATCGACACCAGCAATAACATTTTTTGCATCACTAATATTGGTGCCTGCACCTTGTGCCATATCTGGCTTACCGCCACCTTTACCATCAAGTTTTGCTAACACTAGATTCAATATTTCACCAGCATTTAGATTCTTTTTTCGCGCCGCATCATTTGTGGCTACTACTACATTTACCTTGTCACTTGAAATTCCCGCACCAATCACAACGGCTGCTGCTTCTCCCAATTGTCCTCTAACATTTGTGACAAGTTCACGAATATCGTTTGCGCCTAGTTCTCCTTGGGCGAGGAAATTTGCAACTTTTACTCCGTTTACATCATGAGCAGTTTTCAGGTAATCATTAATGCTTCCTGATAACTGAGATTTACGAGCTTTCTCAATTTCTTTCTCAGCATCTTTTAAGCGATCCATCAAAGAAGAAACTTTCTCAGGCAATTCTTCAGCGCGACCTTTGAGCATTTCTTGCAAGTTAGAAACTATTAAATGTTCTCTTGCCAGGAATTGGTAAGCATCTGTTCCAACTAATGCTTCAACTCGTCTTGTTCCTGCACCGATACTTTGTTCACTAAGAAACTTAATCACACCTAGTTGAGCTGAACGTTGAGCATGAGTTCCGCCACAAAGTTCGTGTGCCCAATCTCCAACACTTACTACTCGAACTACATCACCATATTTTTCACCAAATAAAGCCATTGCACCCATGGCACGTGCTTGATCTTGTGACATCAATTGCGCACTTACCCCTAAGTCGCTTAGTAATACTTCATTAACTCTTTCTTCAACATCATTTAACACACTTTGAGGAACAGGTTTTGGAGATGGAAAATCAAAACGCAATCTGCCTGGTGAATTCTCACTACCTAATTGAGTTGCAGTTTCACCTAATGCTTCTCTAAAAGCTTTATGAATTAGATGTGTTGCAGTGTGAGCGCGAGAAATTGCTTTTCGTCTTAAAAGATCAACTTCTCCAACACCTTTTAATCCAGTTACAGCTTCACCTTTTGTAACTCGGCCTCTGTGGACATAAAGTCCAGGAACAGGTTGTTGCACATCATCAATTTCAATTTCTGCACCATTACTCAAAACTAATTTGCCACTATCAGCTAACTGGCCACCACCTTCTGCATAAAATGGTGATCGATCCAAAACAAATTCAACATCAATTCCTTGAGCAACACTTTTGGCAACATTTCCATCTTGTAATAAACCTTTAAGGCTAACTTCACTACTGGTTTCTGCGTAACCAGTGAAATTAGTAATACCTGCTAAGTCAGCTAACACACGGTATTGCTGCAGGTCCCCTAAACCTTGTTTTCTCTCTTTAGCATCTGCCTTTGCTCTGTTTTTTTGTTCAAGCATCAATCTCTTGAAGCCTTCAGCATCAATTGCAATACCGGCTTCACTTGCCATTTCTAAAGTTAAGTCGTAAGGAAAACCGTAAGTGTCGTGTAATTCAAAAACTTTCTCACCCGATAAAGCTTTTGATTTGTTCTTTTTTAAATCCTCAATGGAATTTTCAAACAAAAGAGTTCCTGTTTTTAAGGTTTGCGCAAAAGATGTTTCTTCACCAATAGCAATTTCTAGTATGCGTTTTTTGTCAGTGTTTAGTTCTGGATACTGTGGTCCCATTGCTTTAATGGTTGCTTCGATTAAATCTTTCATCACCGGATTTTCGGCACCAAGAATTCTCATATTTCTAATGACACGTCTCATCATGCGACGAAGTACATAACCGCGACCTTCGTTACCAGGAATTACTCCATCGCCAATTAAGAATGCGGCTGTTCTGGTGTGATCTGCTACCACTCTTAAACGAACATCTGCTGAATTATCGGAACCGTATTTAACTCCAACAATTTCTGTTGCCTTATCCAAAATAATTTTTGTGGTGTCAATTTCATAAATGTTGTCAACACCTTGCAAAATTGCTGCCATTCTTTCAATACCCATACCTGTGTCAATGTTTTTGGCAGGCAGTTCCCCATTTAATGGAAAATCATCTTTACTTCCGCCTTCACCGCGGTTGTATTGCATGAAAACTAAGTTCCAAACTTCTAAGTAGCGTTCCTCATCAGCAATTGGTCCGCCTTCTTTACCGTGTTCGGGTCCGCGGTCAAAATAAATTTCAGAGCAAGGTCCACAAGGTCCAGGAACACCCATTGACCAGAAGTTATCTGCCATGCCACGTCTTTGAATTTTGTTTTCTGGAACACCAACTTTGTTTCGCCAAATGTCATAGGCTTCTTCGTCATCTAAATAAATTGTTACCCAAAGTTTTTCCGGATCAAAACCATATCCACCATCTTTAACACTTGAGGTTAATAACTTCCAGGCCATGGTGATGGCACCTTCTTTGAAATAATCACCAAATGAAAAGTTTCCAGCCATTTGAAAAAATGAACCGTGACGAGTAGTTTTTCCAACTTCTTCAATATCTAGTGTTCTGACACATTTTTGAACAGAAGTTGCTCTTTTATATGGAGCAGGAGCTTCACCTAAAAAGTAAGGTTTAAAAGGAACCATGCCAGCATTAACAAGTAAAAGTGTTGGATCATTTGCGATCAAAGAAGCAGATGGCACGATGGTGTGACCATTTTTTTCAAAGAAGTCTAGGAAACGGCGACGAATGTCTGCTGAATCCATTGTGAAAACTTCCTTTTCTATTTAACTACTTAGATGACCTTAGTACCTGACGAATGCGTTCCCATAAATCGGCAAAGCGCTGTTCTGCTCCGCGACTTCCTGGTTTGTAGTAAGTCTTATTCTTCAAGTTATCTGGCAAATATTGTTGACTTGCCACACCTTCTTCAAAATCATGTGCATATTTATATCCTTTTCCAGCACCGGTGTCTCTAGATGCAGGCAAAGAACCATCTCGTAAATGCATGGGAACTGGCCCAGCGTTACCTTTTCTCACATCTTCTATGGCTTCATTAATGGCGTTATAAACAGAGTTTGATTTAGGTGCCAGGGCTAAATAAGTAGTGGCTTGGGCCAAAATAATTCTTGCTTCAGGCCAACCCACTAATTGAGCTGCTTGCATGGCAGAAACTGCCATTGCCAATGCATTTGGATCTGCTAAACCAATATCTTCACTTGCCAATATCACTAATCTTCGGGCAATAAATTTAGGATCTTCACCAGATTCTGCCATTCGTGCTAAATAATGAATTGCTGCATCAACATCACTTCCGCGCACACTTTTTATGTAAGCACTAATAACGTTGTAATGTTCATCGCCTGCTTTGTCATAGCGAAGTGCTGCTCTTTGAACTGCAACTTCTGCATCAGACAAAGTTATTTCTAATCTTTTCTCAGAATCAGCAACACCAGCAGATGTTTCCAATGCAATTAAAGCTCGTCTTGCATCCCCACCACTTGAACGCGCAATATGAATTAGAGCTTCGTCTTGGCAAGCATATTTATTCTTCAAGCCTTTTTCACTTGTTAATGCTTTCTTAAGTAACTCCACAACATCTTCATCTTGTAAAGGATTTAATGGCAAAACAAGGGATCTACTCATGAGGGCTGAATTTATGGAAACAGAAGGATTTTCTGTAGTTGCTGCAACAAGAGTTACCCAGCCTTCTTCTACTCCTGCTAGCAAAGAATCTTGTTGTGATTTAGAAAATCTATGAATTTCATCAATAAATAAAACAGTGCCAACTCCTCGAGCAAATCTTCTTCGAGCAAGATCAATTACTTCACGAACTTCTTTTACTCCACTTGAGGTAGCACTTAATTCCACAAAAGATCTTCCAGTGCTAACCGAAACAACATGAGCCAAAGTTGTTTTTCCACTGCCTGGAGGTCCCCATAAAATTAATGAAGTAGCAGCTAATTTATTTTCATCATCTGCAATTAAAAGTCCTCTAAGAGGTGAATCTGCTCTGGTTACTTGGGGTTGACCAACAACATCATCAAGAGAACTTGGTCTCATTCGAGCAGCTAAAGGTGCAGTAACAAATTTATTGTCTGCAGGAATTTCTATTGGTTCAGCGTCAAACAGCGCATCATCCATAATTATTTTTCTGGTTTAAAATCTATGCCAGCTTCTTTTCTTTGCGCTGGTGTAATAGGAGTTGGCGCACCAGTGAGTGGATCTTGGCCTCCTCCACTTTTTGGAAATGCAATTACATCTCTAATACTTGTGGCACCAGTTAAAAGCATCACAACACGATCCCAACCAAAAGCAATACCAGCATGTGGTGGTGGACCGTATTTAAATGCTTCTAAGAGAAAGCCAAATTTATCTTGAGCTTCTTCGTTACTAATTCCTAAGATATTGAAAACTTCCTTTTGAATATCTGCTCTGTGAATTCGAACAGAACCTCCACCAATTTCGTTGCCGTTAAGAACTAAGTCATAAGCCCACGCAAGTGCTGAGCCTGGATCTTTTGCAAAAGTTGCTAAAGATTCAGCATTGGGTGAAGTAAATGGATGATGTACTGCAGTCCAAACAAGTTGGCCTTGATCATTTGTTACTTGTTCAAACATTGGTGCATCTACTACCCAAACAAAATTCCATTCTTTTTCATTTATCAAACCAAGTTTTTGACCAATTTCTAAACGGGCAGCACCAAGAAGAGCTAATGCTTCACTGCGTGAACCTGCTGCAAAGAACACAGCATCACCAGTTTTAGCACCAACTGCATTCATTAATCCGTTTCGTTCTTCTTCACTTAAGTTTTTAGCAACTGGTCCAGTAATTTCTCCATCTTCAGAGAAAACTGCATATGCCAAACCTTTGGCACCTCGTTGTTTTGCCCATTCTTGCCACGCATCAAATTGTTTTCTAGGTGTGTTAGCACCAGTTGGCATAACTACTGCGCCAACGTGTTCTGCTTGGAAAACTCTGAAAGGTGTGTTTTTAAAATATTGAGTTAAATCGATTAATTCCAGTCCAAATCTTAAATCTGGTTTATCAGAACCGTATTTTCTCATCGCTTCGTGATAAGTAATTCTTGGAATTACTCCAATTTCATGATCTAATATTTCACTCCATAAAGTCTTTATAACTTTTTCTCCAACTTTGATGATGTCTTCTTGATCAACAAAAGACATTTCAATATCAAGTTGAGTGAATTCTGGTTGACGATCAGCTCTGAAATCTTCATCTCGATAACAGCGTGCGATTTGGAAATATCTTTCCATCCCGCCCACCATTAACAATTGTTTGAATAATTGTGGAGATTGTGGCAGCGCATACCAAGATCCAGGTTGCAGTCTTACTGGCACCAGAAAGTCTCTAGCACCTTCAGGGGTGGATCGAGTAAGTGTTGGTGTTTCAATTTCGATGAAATCATCATTCAATAAAACATCGCGGGCATATTGACTAACTTTGCTTCTAATTCTTAAAGCTGAACCTGGTCCACCAGGTCTTCTTAAATCTAGATAGCGATATTTAAGTCTTGCCTCTTCATTAACATCTACTTCTTTATCAATTTGAAAAGGTAGTGCTTGGGATAGCGATAAAACATTTACTTCATTGGCAAAGACTTCAATTGCTCCTGTTGGTAAATCACTGTTTTCATTACCCTTTGGTCTTAGTTTGACTTGACCTTTTATTTGCACGCAAGTTTCTGGTTTTAGATCATGAGCAAGTTTTTCGTCATGGACAACTACCTGCACAATTCCTGAAGCATCTCTTAAGTCAATAAAAGCAACGCCACCATGGTCTCGACGGTTTCCTACCCAGCCTGCAAGAGTGACTTTGACTTCAGCATCAATTGCTCGAAGAGCATCAGCAACGTGTGTTCTTAACACCTAAACTACTTCCTTTTTTGCTACCAAAAAATACAAAATTTTCTATTAGTTCTCAGTCTGTCGTATCACTTGTAGCAAGTGCGCAACCATGTCACCTATTGCGACTTGGGCTTGCGTGGAATCCCCTAAATTCTTAATTTGAACCTGGGAATTACTTACTTCTTCATCTCCAATTACCACTGCAAATCTGGCACCACTTTTATCTGCTGCTTTCATCGCTCCTTTAAGTCCGCGATCTCCATATGCCATATCAGCTCTGAGATCAGCTGCTCTTATTTGCTGTAACAAAGAAACAGCTAATGAATGTGCTTTGTCTCCGATTGGAACGATAAAGATATCAACTAAAGAAAGATCTCCCACAATTAAGTTTTCAGCTTCGCAAGCCATCAAAGTTCTATCTGTACCAATTCCAAATCCAATGCCACTTAAATCTTGACCACCAAGAGAAGCCATAAGACCGTCATATCGACCGCCTCCACCAATTCCAGATTGTGCACCTAATTCAGGATGATCAAATTCAAATGTTGTTCTGGTGTAGTAATCAAGTCCTCTTACAAGTCTTGGTGCTGGTTTAAATGCAATTTCAGTTGCTTTCAATAATTCTTCTACTTCTTTATGGTATGTCGAGCAATCTTCACATAATTCATCAATCATTAATGGTGCACTATTTAATTGTTTTTGGACTTCTGCTCTTTTGTCATCAAGCACTCTCAATGGGTTAACTTTTGCTCTAGTTTTTGTCTCTTCATCTAAATCAATGTTTGAGAGAAATTTACTTAACTTATCTCGATATTGTGGTCGACAATTTGCACAACCAAGTGAAGTTAGCATCAAATTAAAGTTTCTTAAACCTAGTGATCGAAAAGCATCATCTGCCACAGTTATGACTTCAACATCTAAGGCAGGATCTGGTGCACCAATTGCTTCAATTCCTACTTGTTGTAATTGTCTATATCTTCCAAGTTGTGGACGCTCTGCTCTAAAAAATGGTCCCTTGTACCAAAGTTTTACTGGAAGTTGTCCTCGATCTAATCCGTGTTCAATAACTAAACGAGCAACACCAGCAGTTCCTTCAGGTCTTAACGCAAGTGTTCTTCCACCACGATCATCGAAGACATACATTTCTTTACTAACTACATCAGTAGATTCACCAATTCCTCTGACAAAAAGATTCACATCTTCAAAAACCGGAAGTTCTACGTATCCATAACCAGCTAAAGTTGCGGCATTTCCAATTGCATTTTGTACAGCTAAAAATGAGTTGCTTCGAGGAGGGAAATAATCAGGAACACCTTTAGGTGCTTGAAACTGTCCAGCCACTCTTATCTACTCCCCAATTGAAAATATTTCTAAACCAAGTGTCGCAGGTAAGGGTTACTTGTTCGCTCATCTTGGATTGTTGTAGACGGTCCGTGTCCTGGATAAACGCTCATTACATCAGGAAATTTAAGAATTACATTGGCCAAAGTGTGATCCATGGCGCTGGCATTGCCACCGGGCAAATCAGTTCTTCCAATACCTCTATTGAATAAAACATCTCCAGAAAACAAATGATTTCCTGTTTCAAAAACAGTTGATCCTTCTGTGTGACCGGGTGCGTGATGTGACTTAAATTTGATTCCCGCTAAATCTAGAGTTTTATTCTCTTTTAAGAGTTTTAAGTCTTTTGGTTTGTAATCAGGAATTCCTCCAGACATATTTACTATTTCTTGCCATCCACTTTTGGAATAAGCTTTCTCTGGTTCAGTGATCATCCATTCATCATCGGTGTGTAAGTAAGCAGAAATGTTGTGTTGATTACAAAGTGGAACCACAGACCAAACGTGATCCATATGTCCATGAGTCAATAACGTTGCAACAGGATGAAGGCCAAATTGTTCAGCGATGCGTTTAATGCCTGAAAGGGATTCAAAGCCTGGATCAATAATGACGCATTCTGAATTGGCTTCGTTGGCAACCAAGTAGCAATTTGTCGCCCAAGGCCCGGCTGGAAATGACTTAATCAGCATTTACTTATTCAATCCTCTACTCGGATTTTGTCCTATTTTGGTAACAGCCTAGACTTTAATCAATCCACAAATACGCAAATAGCATTGAAAGGTATTAAATGTCTGAACAAGATCGCTCAAACACAACAAAGAAATCAACTGTCTATATAGCACTTTTCACAGCTATTGCAATCATTGTTGGAACAGTAATTGTTGGAATCGGTGGAGCATCAAATCCTCAAGATGCATCAGCTCCACAAGCACCTGCAGCAGACTTGCCAACAGCTGGCATCACTGAATCAAACAAAGCTCAAATAACTTTTACAACTAATCAGGGTGAAATTGTTATCGAAACACTTCCTGCTCTTGCGCCCCTTACAGTTAATGCTTTAGCTGCTTTAGCGCAAAAAAATTATTTTGATAACACAATTTGTCACCGACTAACAACAGAAGGAATCTTTGTTCTGCAATGTGGAGATCCAACTGGTACCGGAACTGGTGGACCTGGTTTCAATATTCCAGATGAAAATCTTCCAGAACCAATTGAAAACAACTATCCAGCAGGAACTGTTGCAATGGCAAACGCTGGACCTGGAACATCTGGTTCCCAGTTCTTCTTGGTTTACCAAGACACAACCCTGGGACCTGATTACACAATCTGGGGCACCATAACTAGTGGATTAGAAATTGTTCAGACAATTGCTAGTGCTGGCGTGATTGACGGGGGTCCCGATGGAGCACCTGCCACAGGCGTCACGATTGAATCTACGAAAGTAACAATAAGTTAGTAACCATGAAGAAAGCAGACCACTAGTCCGATGACCACTAGCACTAGTTCAACAGATTTCGGTCGAGTTGAAAATGATGGCACTGTGTTAGTAAAAATGCCAGATGGTTCTGAAAAACAAGTTGGTCAATGGGCTGCTGGCGATCCAAATGATGGTTTAGCTTTCTATATACGTAAATATCATGAAATTGAAAATGAATTATCACTTGCGCTACAAAGACTTAAAGAAGGCAAAGGCAATGCCGACGCTGTTTTTAAGTTAATTGAAAGAGTAAAAACCAGTTTAGAAACACCTAACTTTGTTGGCGACATAAGCATTCTGTCCACCAAAATCGAAGAACTTCAAGTACTAGCAGCAGTTAAAAAAGCGGAATTTTCTGCCGCCAAGGCAATCGCTAAAGAAAAAGCCATGGAAAAAAGAAAGCAACTTGTTGAAGAAGCTGAGAAACTTGTTAATTCAAAGCAATGGAAAGTAACTACTCAAAGATTTAAGGAAATAGTGGAGGAATGGAAGAAACTTCCTCACGGTGCAAAATCTGAAGAACAAGCTCTTTGGAAAAGATTTAGTGCTGCTCGTTCAGCTTTTGATAAGACCAGAAGACAATATTTCTCCACTCTTGAATCAGGTAGAAAAGAAGCATCAAAGATTAAGTCTGAAATTGTGACCCAAGCCAAAGCGATAGCTGATTCCAAAGAATGGAATGACACCGCAAACAAATTTAGAAACCTGATGGCTAAATGGAAATCAGCACCAATACTTGAAAGAAAAGAAGAGCAAAAGTTGTGGAAAGAATTTAAACTTGCGCAAGACGTATTTTTTGCCGCAAGAACTGCTGCCTTGTCAGTTTTAGATGAAGAACATTCAAAGAATCTTGAAGCCAAAAAAGTTCTTGCTGAGAAAGCGGAAAAAATTCTTCCGATAACAGACATTAAATCTGCTCGTCAAGCTTTGAAGCCTATTCAAGAAGAGTGGAGCAAGATAGGCCATGTTTCACGAAAAGATAAAGACAAAATTGAAGCAAGATTAAAAGCTGTTGAAGAAGCAATACGCAATGCTGAGAAAAACGAATTGAATCGAACAGATCCAGCAAAAAGTGCCCGAGCACAATCGACTATGGAATTAATTGAAGCCAAATTGATTAAAACTGAGAAAGAAAGAGAATCAGCTTTATCTTCAGGTGACACTAAGAAGGCAGAAAAGTTAGCGCTAACTATTGAAAGTCAAAAGATGCTTCTAGAAGCAACAAAAACAGCGTTAGCTGATTTCACTCGCTAAACGCGATAAACGTCGTAAACTCCAGCAATATTCTTAACTGCAGCCAAAACACTTCCCAAATGTTTTGGATCAGCCATTTCAAAAGCAAATCTTGATAGCGCAATTCGATCTCTAGAGGTCGAAACAGATGCGCTCAAAATGTTTACATGGTGCTCACTCAAAGTTCTGGTTACATCAGATAACAAGCCATTTCTGTCTAATGCTTCGACTTGAATATTGACCAAGTAGATTCCTGTTCCAGATTCTGGCCAAGAAGTTTCCACAATTCTTTCTGTTTCTTTCATTAAATCTTCAGCATTGGTGCAATCAACTCGATGAACAGAAACTCCTTCTCCTCTGGTGACATAACCAAATATTTCATCACCTGGCACAGGAGTACAACATCTACTTAAACGGGTGTAAACCTTGTCAATTCCTTTAACATTTACCGTTGGAGAATTTGTCTCCGATCCACTTCTTCTGACACGAGTTGGTGCAATTGCTTCTGCTAAATCTTCACTAGCCCCTTCTTCTCCCCCATGCAATTGCAATAACTTATTCACAACACTTTGAGCACTGACTTTTCCTTCACCAATTGCAGAATAGAGCTCATCAATGCCTTTAATTCTTAATTCGTGTGCCACTGCAACTAGCGCTTGATTGGCCATGAGGCGATGAAGTGGAAGATTTTGCTTTCTTAACAACTTGGCAATTTCATCTTTGCCTTGCTCAAGATATTCTTCACGTCTTTCTTTAGTGAACCATGCTTTTATTTTGCTTTTAGCTCTGGTTGAAACTGCAAAATTTAGCCAGTCTTGAGATGGTCCTGCTGTTTCTGATTTCGTGGTAAAGATCTCAATATTGTCACCACTTGCAAGACTTGAATCAAGTGAAACAAGTTTTCCATTAACTCTTGCCCCAACACAATGATTTCCAACTTCTGTATGAACGGCATATGCAAAATCAACAGGTGTTGCTCCTGTTGGCAATGCGATCACATCTCCAGCTGGAGTGAACACAAAGATTTCGTTTTGCTGACCTAAGTCATAGCGCAAAGAATCAAGGAATTCATCTGGATCTTCAGTTTCTTTTTGCCAATCAACAAGTTGGCGTAACCAAGCCATCTCATCAGCTGGTTTAGTTTCGCTTCCTTGTCGTTCCTTATAACGCCAATGACTTGCTACCCCATATTCTGCTTCTTTGTGCATGTCATGGGTTCTGATTTGAAATTCAATTGGTCGACCATTGGAACCAATAACAGTTGTGTGCAATGAGCGATAGAGATTGAATTTAGGCATTGCAATGTAATCCTTGAATCGGCCTGGAACCGGATTCCACCTGGCATGAATTGTTCCCAATGTGGCATAGCAATCACGAACATCATCAACCAAAATTCTGATGCCAATCAAGTCATAAATCTCATTGAATTCTCTACCTCGAACAATCATCTTTTGGTAAACAGAATAAAAATGCTTTGGTCGACCACTTAAATCTGCTTTTATCTTTGCTGCGGATAGATCTTTTTGAACAGATTCGATTACTTCAGCTATTTCTCTGTCTCGTTGAGGAGTTCGTTGTACTACTAGGTTCACAATTTCGTCATACATCTTTGGATATAGTCCTGCAAAAGAAAGATCTTCTAATTCCCACTTGATTGCATTCATTCCCAGGCGATGAGCAAGGGGTGCAAATATTTCTAAAGTTTCACGAGCTTTTTGTTCTTGTTTTTCTGTTGGTAAAAATTCTAAAGTTCTCATGTTATGTAGTCGATCAGCCAACTTCACAAGTAGCACTCGAATATCTTTAGCCATGGCCACAACCATTTTGCGAACAGTTTCAGCAGCACTGGCATCACCGTATTTAACTTTGTCTAGTTTTGTTACACCATCTACCAGTCTTGCTACTTCGCCGCCGAAATCTTCTTCTAGTTTTTCTATTGAGTAACCAGTGTCTTCAACTGTGTCGTGAAGAAGTGCTGCTGCCAAAGTTTCACTAGATAATCCAAGATCGGCCAAAATTGTGGCAACAGCCAAAGGATGAGTTATGTATTCTTGACCGCTTCTGCGTTTTTGACCTGTGTGCTGTCGTTTAGCAATTTCGTAGGCTTTGCTAACTAGTTCAAAGTTATCTTTAGGGTGATATTTCTTTAAAGTTTTGAGTAATGGTTCAAGTTCAGGATTTTCTGATTTCCAACCAGTTATTTTTGCTAATCTACTGCGCGTAACTGGAGCGTCTGTCATTTTTGACGCCTCCCAGGAATTTCTTCAACTGTTGGCTCTTTAGTTTAGCAATCAAGCTAAATCATTTAGCAAACTACTTATGATTTCTTTCTTTTTGAGCGCGTAAAGCGTTTTGGTTGTGTTCGCGGTCCTGCTTGTGACACCTGGTTGCCCAGATTTGGGTTACCAGAAACTTTCATTGCCTCTGGACCATCAACACCGGCATTAGATCTTCTTGCATGCACTCTTCTCATCAATGCTTGAATTTCTGGTTGACGTTCTTTAAGTTGAACCAAGAACGGTGTTGCAATAAATATTGAAGAATATGTTCCTGCAGCAATTCCCACAAACAAAGCCAAAGCTAAATCTTTAAGGGTTCCTGCTTGCAATATTCCAACACCAACAATCAAAATTGCTGCTACAGGTAAAAGTGCCACGATGGATGTGTTAATTGATCTAACAAGGGTCTGATTAAGTGCCAGGTTGGCAGCTTCCCGGTAATTCAATCTCGATTGAGCAAGTATTCCTCGAGTATTTTCTTTTACCTTGTCAAAAACTACAACTGTGTCATACAAGGAATAACCTAAAATTGTTAACACTCCAATAACTGTTGCAGGGGTAACTTCAAAACCAGTTATGGCATAAACCCCAATAGTGATTAAAAGATCGTGCAGCAAAGCCACAATTGCAGCACTTGCCATTCGAATCTCAAAATAAATTGTTAAAAAGAGAATTACCAATAAAAGAAACACACCTAATCCAATAAGTGCTTGACGTGTGATATCGGCACCCCAAGATGGGCCAACTGCTTGGGTGGTGATTAATGCAGGATCTAATTTAAAATCGACAGCAATTTTATCTATAAAAATATCAATTGCTTCTTGCTCAAGAGGAGGGGTTTGAATTTCTAATCTTTCATTTCCCACAGCAATAATTACTGAGGTTTCAACTCCAGCATTTTTAACTATGTTTCTAGCTTCTTCAACACTTGTGGTACTTGGCACATTAAATTTAGCGCCACCTTCAAATTCAATTCCCAAATTCAATCCACGGCCAAACAAACCAAATGCAGCAATTGCGATAATTACTATTGAAATGAAGTACCAAAGATTTCTTTTGCCGGCAAAATCAACAGATGTTTCACCTGTATAAAGTCGATTACCTACTTCATTAAATTTCATTATTTGCCACTCTCGTTAAGTATTGGGCTACCAGCGGTTAAGCGTTTACGGGAAACTCCAGTTAGCATTCCACCAGACTCTGCCCATTTTGATCGACCAAAATATGTGACTAATGGATGAGTAAACCAAAAAGCGACTAAAACATCTATTAATGTAGTTAAACCAAGTGTGAAGGCAAAACCACGAACACTGCCCACACTTAAGGCATATAACACAACTGCTGCAAGAAGAGATACAAAGTCTGCTGCCAACAAAGTTCTTCTAGCTCTTACCCATGCAAGTTCAGTTGCAACTCTTAGAGTTTTTCCATCACGGATTTCATCTCTGATTCTTTCGAAATAAACCACAAAGGAATCAGCCGTAATACCAATTGCCACGATTGCTCCAGCAATTCCAGCCAAAGTCAATGTGAAACCAATTGATCTTCCCAAAGCAATTATTAACAACCACAAGAATCCAGCTGCCACGATAAGGCTGAATACAGCAACAAAACCAAGTGCGCGGTAATAAATAATCAAATAGATAATAACTAGTCCTAAACCAATAGCACCTGCTAGTAATCCGGCTGATAATTGATCTTGCCCAAGTGTTGGACTTATTGATGTTGATTCAGCAATAGTCAATGTCACAGGTAAAGCACCGTAGCGAAGAACTTGTGAAAGTTGTTTTGCTTCATCAGCTTTGAAAGATCCTTCGATTTGAGCTTTACCGCCCAAAATTGGTTCAGAAAAGAATGGTGCTGAAACAACTAAACCATCAAGCACAATTCCAAAGCGATTTTGTGGTGAAGGTAATTTGCTCAACGCAATTGAAGCTTCTGAAAGTTTGGTTGCTCCCAAAGAATCAAAATCTAAAGTAACCATCCATCCCCCAGCACCTTGTTGAGGAAGTGTTGCTTGGGAATCCGAAACTTGATCACCAGTAATAAAAGCTGGGGCTAATAAGAATTTTTCAAAACCATCTTTGGAGCAAGTAACCATGTATTTAGTTGGATCATCAGAACGACCACCTTGCAGTAAGCCTGGAGTTAAACAGTTCAAAGATAAGTATTGATCAAATATTTCTTCTGAAGTTGCTGCTTGAACTGGTAATTGACTTGGTTGAGGTGCAGGAGTTGGTTGAGGTGAAGGACTTTCTGTTCCACTTGGACTTGGCGTTGGAGCAGGAAATTCTAAACCAGTTCCAGCGGCAAGTACTGCTCGAAAATCTAATCTTGCAGTTTGTTTCAAAAGATTTGTTATTCCTTCAGGATTAACTCCTGGAACTGTTACTACTATTGCTGAATTTGTGCCACTTCCCTGCACTGTTACTTCTGCTTCTGCCACACCAAAACCGTTTACACGTTGTCTAATAATCTCTACAGTTTGATTAATTTGATCTTGCGTTAAAGTTCCTTCAGCACCTGGAGCTAATTCTGGTGTCAAAATAACTTGAGTTCCACCACGCAAATCAAGACCAAGTCTTGCTTCAGTTGATTGACCTGGCCAATAAGTCCACAGAGTTGTTGCTGCGGCCACAATTAGAAATAGAACTAATAATCTTGCCGGACGGGCACGATTTGCTGCGGACACTTTTTTCTATGCTCCTGGGAATAAATTCTCTTGGCTAAGGCCTTTTAAACACTTCTTGTTAAGTATTCCTTATGGCAGAAGTTGCAGGGCAAACAGGTCTTATTTATTCCGTAATATCCAAGACTTGTTGAGCAGGAACACTTTTTCCCAGCAATTGATAAGCCGAAGCTGTGGCAATTCGACCTCGAGCAGATCTTGCTAAATAACCCAAACGAACCAAAAACGGTTCACACATATCTTCTACAGTTTCAGGTTCTTCGCCCACTGCAACAGCTAGCGTGGAAAGTCCGACTGGTCCTCCACCAAATTTATTTATCAGAGCATCAATTATTGCCCTGTCAATTCGATCAAGTCCTCGATCATCAATTTCAAATAAAGCTAAAGCTTTTTTTGCGATATCAATATTTATTTTTCCTGAAGAATGTACTTGGGCATAATCTCTTACTCTTCTTAACAATCTATTTGCAATTCTGGGGGTTCCTCGAGATCTTTTACTTATTTCTACAGCTGCATCTTGAGTAATTTCTACTTTAAGTAATCCAGAAGATCTAATAACAATTTGTTCAAGTTCACTTGCTTCATAAAAATCAAGATGAGCAGTAAAACCAAATCTGTCTCTTAAAGGACTTGGTAATAATCCAGCACGGGTAGTTGCCCCAATTAAGGTGAAAGATGGTAAGTCCAAACCAATTGCATTTGCACCAACTCCTTTACCAACTACAACATCAACTCGGTAATCCTCCATTGCTAAATAAAGCATTTCTTCTGCTGGTCTTGCTAATCGATGTATTTCGTCAATGAACAAAATTTCACCAGGAGTTA
>DAIRXT010000010.1:0-23355 GCA_036819575.1 Candidatus Nanopelagicales bacterium
TCAATTGTGTCCCAAGCTTCGCTTCCTTCAACAATTAATTTTTTGAAGTCTTCGTTGAAAATATCTCTTACAACTCTGATCGCAAGATCTGGTTCAGAATAAAGCAATGAGGCTGGAGTTCCACCAGATACTTTGCTTTGAATATTTTCCCATTGCGCTTGCAAGCGAGCAACGTCTCTTTGTAATTGTTCTTCTGTTGCACCTTCAGCAGCAGTTCTAACAATTACCCCAGCACCTTCAGGAACTATGTTTCTAAGGATTCTTTTTAATCTGGTTCGTTCAGTATCTGGAAGTTTTCTGCTAATTCCAGTTACAGATCCATCTGGAACATAAACTAAATATCTTCCAGGAAGAGAAATTTGACTGGTTAATCTGGCACCTTTTTGTCCAACAGGATCTTTTGTAACTTGAACAAGAACTGGATCATTACTCTTTAATGCAAGTTCAATTCTCTTTGGTTGTCCATCAAGTCCTGCAGCATCCCAGTTAACTTCACCGGCATAAAGCACACCGTTTCTGCCACGACCAATATCAATAAATGCAGCTTCCATACTTGGAAGAACATTTTGTACTCGACCTAAGTAAACGTTTCCTATTAAAGAAGCTGATTGACCACGAGAAACATAGTGTTCAACCAAAATATTATCTTCTAATACCGCAATTTGAATTCGATCTTGGTTTTGTCTAACAACCATAACTCTTTCAACGCTTTCGCGTCTGGCTAAGAATTCTGCTTCAGTTAAAACTGGTGCTCTTCTTCTTCCAGCGTCTCTGCCATCTTTTCTTCTTTGACGTTTGGCATCAAGACGAGTAGAACCTCGGGTTGGTGATTTTTCCCTTGGTGCGCGAACTCTTACAACAGTGTTTGGATCATCAGAATTAACTTCCTCAGAATTTACATCAGTTGCACGAAGACGTTTTCTGACTCGGCGATGGCTTCCATCACCTGATTCAGAATCACTGTTTTCATCTTCTTTGTCATTTACAGAATCTGCTGCTTCTTCAGTTGACTCTTCTTGGCGTCTTTTATTTCGGCCTCTTCTTAATAAGCCTTTTTCTTCTTTTGGCGCATCTGATTTTGAACTTGGGGTTCTTGGAGGCACAACTGCTTGTTGAAAGGCAACAGATGGTTTTCCAACTGGAACATCAGCTGCTGGTTTTGGTGCTTCCTCTGCTGCAGAAAATGCAGCAATGCGAAATCTTTTACGTAAAGATGGTGTTTCTTCATCAGCCATAATGGCTTTACTCCTAAATCTTTTGTGTGTAAATAAATAGCGCCTTAACGCTTTTATTTACCTGCACTTGTGTGTTCAGTGCTGGTTTTGCTTAACGATCAGGGGTGAAAATAAATCCACGTCCTCAAAGTCATTTAGGTTTTGTTTTTAGAACTTCAAAGAAATCCGCTTCGTCTCACAAATTGGGACAGCTAGCTTTTTTTAGTTCTACCGAGCACCGCTGCTCGGCTAAGTCGTTGTGGTTTCGTATCTCGGGTTGTAGTGACTCCGTGATTAACCAGTACCTCGAGTATGGCACAGCATTTAACCTCTGTTGGGCATGGCACAACTGCTTTGAGGTCAATTCAGGGGATTTTCAAGGCTATTGCCCAAGAAATGGACATAGATTTCCTAGCGAATAAGTGGTGTTACCCGATCATCGATTTCTCGGCCAATAGCAACTACTAAGCCCAGTGCCATCCAAGAAACAAACATCGATGACCCACCATAGGAAACAAAAGGTAATGGAACTCCAGTTACCGGCATTATTCCTAAATTCATTCCAATATTTTCAAAAGATTGAATTGCAAACCATCCTGCTACACCTGCTGCAGCTAATCGACCGAAACGATCTGGAGCATTCATAGCAATTTTTGTAATGCGGTACAAAATCATGGCAATAAGAAAAATGATTAACGTGGAACCAAAAAATCCTAATTCTTCCCCAGCAACAGTAAAAATGAAGTCTGTGCGTTGTGCTGGAACATATTTGCCTTGGGTTTGGGGGCCGCTGAATAATCCTTGTCCAAACCAGCCACCAGATCCAATTGCAATTCTTGCCTGCAAAGTGTTATATCCAGCTCCTAATGGATCAAGGGTTGGATCAATAAATGTTGCTAATCTATCTAGTTGATAATCTTTAATAAAATTAAGTTGAGATGCAACAAAACCTGCCAGAATAACAGCGCTTATAGAACCATAAATCCAGCGTAATTTTACTCCCGAAACAATTAATACACTTAAAAGTGTTGCACCAATTATGATTACTGTTCCAAAATCATTTTGAAGAAGTACTAATAAGGCAGGAATTCCTGCTAAAGCTAATCCAAATAAAACATCCCTATCATCTGGGACTAGTTCTGATTCACGTCGTTCAGTTAGAACCATTGCTAGCAAAGTGATCAATGCTACCTTTGTAAATTCGCTGGGTTGGAAAGTAAAGCCACCAGGCAATGCAATCCAGGCCTGCGCACCTCCTTGAGATTTACCAATTCCTGGTACCAAAACCAGAATTAAACCAATAACTGCTGCAGCATAAATTATAATTGCGTAAGCTCTAGCTGTTCTAAATGAAAATCTAGAAACTATCAATGCTAGAACAATTCCAACTATGATATTAAAAATATGTCTTTGAAGATAGAAATCAGCATTTATACCTGCGTCAATCAATCTCTGTTTTGATGCTGAGTAAACAAGTATTGAACCAATTATCGAAAGAATCAGTGCACTAGTAATTAGAACCCAGTCATAGCCAATGAAAAATGAATCATTAAATCTATTTCGACTTGGTGCTTTTGGTGCATCAGAACTCCAATAGGTCATCGAGTTACACCCAAAGTTGGACTTGGACTAGGTGAAGCCGTTGGATTTAAGAGTTCATCTATTTCAGGATAATCAGGTAATCCATCTGTTCTAATTGTTGGCAATTTTGAAGTAGGTGCTCCACCTTCTAAAATACTTGTTGCAGGATCAATGGTGCTGCCACGAATTCCAAATAATTCTTCATAAATTCTTCTCACACTTGGAGCTGAAGTTCCCGAACCAGTTCCACCTTGGGCAACCATTAATACAACTGCATATTGAGGATTATCAGCAGGTGCATAACTAGCAAACCATGAAGTTGACTGCTTTCCTAAAACTTCACCTGTTCCAGTTTTAGTTGCCACAGGAATTCTTGATAGAGGAAAACCAACAAATGGTGGCGCACCTGTTCCTGAAATTGTGGTGGTTTCTAGAGATTTTTGAATATATTTTAGTGTTTCATTAGATATTGGTAACTTGTTTTTAACTTTGGGCTCAATTTTTTCAGCAACTGAACCATCAGCATTCATTATCGCTTTAACTACGCGAGGTTCATAAACTGTTCCCCCGTTAGCAATCGCTGCGTATGCCATTGCCATTTGTAATGGAGTAACAACAGTGTCGCCTTGTCCAATTGAAATGTTTACAGCATCTCCAGCGCGAAATCTCATTCCTTCAGTACAATTCTCTTTGGCAAATTTTTGTAACATTCTTGCTCTTTCAGGATCTACTGCTTCAACTTCTGGATATCCGTTCTCGGCTCTTTCGCACCAAACTTCATGATTCTTATCCCAGAAATTTCTCTTAAAAATTCTTCCTCCGACTCGACCCCTAACTTCTTCTGGTAAATCAATTCCGGTTTTTGAACCTAAACCAAAAGCAAAGGACATATTTTCTACAGCGTCTACAGGTTTATCAATTGGATTTAATCCACCATCTCTTAGCCATAAAGTATTGGCAATGTCGTAAAAAACAGTGTCGCAAGAAACTTCTATTGCTTTTTGAAGAGTAATAGGACCAAAACCAATTGATTCATAATTTCTAAACACTCGTGTACCAATTTCCATTTGAGGTGGACATTGATAAATAGCGTTTAAATCAAATCCATTTTCAGCAGCTGCTGCTGTGGTGATCACTTTATAAATAGAAGCGGGAGCAAATAATCCTTGTGTGGCTCGAGAAATTAGTGGAATTCCATTTTTTGGATTTGATAACAATTCAAATTGTTCATTTGTAATTCCTCCTAACCAAATTCTTGGGTCATAACTTGGGTAAGTGGCCATGGCTAAAATATTTCCGTTTTTTACATCTACTACTACTGCAGCACCGGATTCACCTACATAATTTTTTGATCTAGCTCTATCGATTGCCGCAGAAAGTTGTTCCTCAACTAACGACTGAAGTTTCGCATCAACATTTAAAACTACATATTTACCTGATTCAGGATCTGTTTCACTTACAACACCTTTTATATTTGCTGCTTTATCAACAGCCATCACTTTTATTCCAGGCTTACCTCTTAAATATGAATCATAAAATCTCTCGACTCCGGAGCGACCTATTGAATCATTATTTTGTAAACCAATATCGTCAGCAGAGATTCCTTCTTGCTTTTGTTTTTCAATTTCAACATCTGTAACCGGTCCAACGTATCCAATGATGTGAGCCATGTTTACATCAAATGGTCTTGGAATATCTCTGACTGCAATTAATTCAGCACTTACTCCGGGAAACAATGTGCGTTGTTCCATTATTTCTAATGCAACTAATCTTGATACATCTTTTGCAATTGGTATTGGTTGAAAAAGTGAACCTGACCAACATATGGGTGGTTTCTTAGCTCCTTTAGTGCCACATGGAGTTAGTCGATCTTTAATATCTGTTTCAGAGATTCGCAAACTTTGCGAAAGACGAGTAATAACTGAAGCACCTTTATCTTCAGTATTCTCTAAAATTCTTGTATTAACACTTACAATCAGAGTTGATTTGTTTGAAACAACGGGTCTTCCCACTTGATCAAGAATTAGACCTCTAACTGGTGGAGAATAAATTTCTCTAAAGGCATTTCTTTGGGACGCTTTGACAAAATTTTCACCCGTTGATATCTGTAAGAAAAATAGTCGTCCTACCAATGTGATCATTAATGATAAGAAAATAACTCTTATTATTTTTAGTCGAATTACGGATTTATCTTGCATAATTTATTGCATCCTTAATTCATCAGATCTTGAAACCGGGCCAAGCCTTCTATCTAGAAAGGCTATCCCTGGGTAGACAAAAACAGCTAAGGCTGCTGCATATATGCCTTGTGTTAGGAAATTGACCGAAAAATTGTATAAAGCCATATCGCTTCCTGAAATTAATGCCCAAATGGTTCTCAATAAGAAAAATGTTGTAGCACCAATTCCTGAAATTAGAAGTGGTCTTACTACTGATCTACTAGGACCACTTCCAACAATTCCAATGGCGTAGCCAATTAGTGCTAAAAATATTGAAGCAACTCCAATTAAATTATTTCCGGGTGGCACAACATCTAGTAAGAGTCCTGCGATGAAACCAGCGATTGCACCAACTGCTGGACCTTTAGTAATTGCCCAGCAACAAACAATCACCAGAACCAAATCAGGTGTTGCCCCTGGCAAAGAAAGCCTTGCCAACAAAGTTGGTTGGAAAATTATCCCAATTAAAACGGTAACAATAAGTGCCAAATATTTATAAATATTCATTAACTCTCACTTGGGCTGGGGGTGGCCGAAGGTGATGTTGTTGGAGTTGGGGTGTCAACAACTGGCATTGGAGGAAGTAATGAATCTCGAGGATCAATGCGAGGAGCTTCTACAACAACGCTAACTAAATCAAGTGTTGATAGTTTTACATAAGGTTTTACTCTTGCTGATTTTGTCAATAAACCTGGTGATGACTTAACACTTGTTACTTCACCAATTGGTACTCCGGCAACAAATGGTCTTCCCCCTTCAGATCCCCAAGTAACTATTCGATCACCTTTTTGAATTTCAGCTAAAGGATCAAAGATTTCAAATTCCAACTCTCCTGGTAAACCGTTTCCACTGATAAATCCAAGCTCTGATTTGCCACCAATTCTTGCTCCTACTTTGCTGGATGGATCAGCTAATAATGAAACTAAAGTTGTTGACTCTGCTACCGAAATCGTTCTTCCCACTAATCCACTTCCTGAGATAACAGACATATCTGTTGTGATTCCATCTTTTGCGCCAACATCAATTGAAACTGTCCATGAATAATCTTGACCTGATCCAATTGCTATAACTCTGGCTGGAACAATTTCATAAGTTCCAAGTCCTGCAATCTTTAGCAATGCATCTAATTCTGCTGCTCTTCTTCTAAGTTCATCTGAGTTTGCAAGCCTTTCTTTAAGTTCAATATTTTCTGATTCTAAATCTTTAACTAACTCACGTGCTGTTCTAATCTCTCTCCAAGTAGAACCAAAGTTCTGTATGGAATCAGATAAACCTCGAGCTGATTTTTGAAGAGGTGAAATCAAATTCGCACTAACATTTCTAATTGAATTAGTAATTCCGTTTCCAGAGTTTCTTAATTCCAGTGCCACTAATGTAAAAGAAGTAAGTAGCAAAACTGCTAAAACTGTTCTGATACGGGTTGAATCTCTCACGGCAAAATAAGCCGATCTACCCGGGTTAACCGCGTGGTTCTGAGATCAATACTTGCTTTAGAGCTTCGAACTCTTCAACACATTTTCCAGAACCCATTACAACACAATTCAATGGTTGCTCAGCAATAATTACTGGCATTCCAGTTTCATGTCTGAATCTTTCATCTAAGCCTTTAAGAAGTGCTCCACCACCAGTCAAAACAATTCCACGGTCCATGATGTCTCCGCAAAGTTCTGGTGGAGTTCTATCAAGTGTGGATTTAACGGCGTCAACAATTCTTGTCAATGGTTCATCAAGTGCTCTTCTTATTTCTTCAGCAGTGACAACAATTGTGCGAGGAAGCCCTGTTACTAAATCGCGTCCGCGAAGTTCAGCAGATGTTTCATCAGGAATTGGAAATGCTGTTCCAACTGTAGTTTTAATTTCTTCAGCGGTTCTTTCTCCAAGCATCAATGAATATTCTTTTTTAACAAATTGAATTAACGCATCGTCTAGCTCATCGCCACCGGTACGAATAGATAGTGAAGTAACAACTCCACCTAATGAAATAACAGCAACTTCTGTAGTACCGCCACCAATATCAACAATCATGTTTCCAGTTGGTTCATGGATTGGAAGCCCTGCTCCAATTGCTGCTGCCATTGGTTCTTCAATGATGTAAACCTTGCGAGCACCAGCTGCATAACCTGCGTCTTTAACTGCTCTTTGTTCAACGCCTGTAATTCCACTTGGTACGCAAACCACAACTCTTGGTTTTGCTAAAAATCTACGTTTATGAACTTTTTGAATGAAGTAACGAAGCATTCTTTCTGTGGTATCAAAATCTGCAATCACACCGTCTTTGAGTGGACGAATTGCCACAATATTTCCCGGAGTTCTACCGACCATTCTTTTTGCTTCGGCACCTACTGCCACAATTCCGCCAGTGTTTT
Organism: Candidatus Nanopelagicales bacterium; assembly: GCA_036819575.1. Lineage (GTDB taxonomy): Bacteria > Actinomycetota > Actinomycetes > S36-B12 > UBA5976 > ATZT02. The sequence goes on from DAIRXT010000010.1 coordinate 7,381, forward strand.
GATTTATTGCAACAACTGAAGGTTCATTTAAAACAATTCCGCGACCTCGTTCGTAAACCAAAGTATTTGCTGTACCAAGATCTACTGCTAAGTCTCGTCCTAAGAACCCTCTACCAAAACCGGCCACTTATGTCCTCTTTTTTATTGTTGTTGTTTGACTACTTATATTACGCAGTATTACTTCAAGCCTGGAAAGAAGAGTGCAATTTCTCGGGCAGCAGACTCAGTTGAGTCTGATCCATGCGTCACGTTGTTCTGTGTTTCGGTGGCAAAGTCACCTCTGATGGTCCCTGGCAATGCGTTAGCAGGATTTGTGGCACCCATCATTTGTCGCCATCCAGCAATAGCATTTGGGCCTTCAATTACTACAGCTACAAGTGGAGCAGAAGTAATAAACGAAACTAAATCTTTAAAAAATGGTTTACCATCGTGTTCGGCATAATGGGTTGCTGCAGTTTTTTCGTCAAGTTTTCTTAATTCCAAAGCAACAATTTTCCAACCTTTTGTTTCAATTCTTTTTAAAACTTCACCGACAAGTCCTCTTTTAACGCCATCTGGCTTAACTAGAACTAGTGAACGCTCACTCACAATATTTCCTTTCAATTCATTCAATATTTATATGCTACTCGTACTTGCCTAAGAGTCTTTCTTGGATGCCTTTAACTCATCAGTTCTGCGCCCAATTCTAATGGCTAGAATCCAAAGTCCCAGAAAAACTAGACCTAGCACAAACATCCAGGTAACTAAAAACCCAGAAGCAATTAATGCCACTTGGGTTAAGTAACCGAGAAATATTCCATACTTTTTGCTTAATGTTGCCATAGCCATAATGGCTAAAAGAATCTGTGTCATTGAAATTAACAAAGCAGTTAGCACTGTTGTGTTTTCATTTTGTAATGCTGCAGGAATAAAAAGAAGTGAAACAACTATTTCAAAAGCTAAAACAGATGAACCTAATGCTCTCACTTATTTTTACCCACCTTAAGGATTGAAGCAATCTCTCCAGCTAGAACAACCGAACCAAGTGCGATGATTCCGGCTGAGTTGCCTAATTCATTTGCTATTTGTATTGATTTCGTTAATGCTTCATCCGAATTATCGCTTACTTCAATTCTAGCTGCAAATCCAGAAATATTTTTTACCTGTTTTTCAAGTGTTGTTGTAGACATGGCTCGGGCGGACTTAGTTTGCGTTAAAACTACTACTTGTGCAAAACCAGTAAGTTCTTTAAGAATCTCTTCAATATCCTTATCTGCCATAAAAGCCAAAATTAAAATCAAGTTATCAAATTTAAAAGACTCCTCAATTCCCTGTTTTGTTGCCCTGATACCAGCAGGATTATGTGCAGCATCAATAACAATTGTGGGATTTCTTTTTAGAACTTGCAATCTTCCGGGTGAGCTAAATTCAGAAAACGCTTCTTGAACTAACTCATTATCAAGTTGTCTATCGACAAAAGCTTCAACAGCGGTCAAAGCAACAGCCGCATTTGATGCTTGATGTTTTCCAAACAAAGGTAGAAATAGATCTGCATGTGTTCCATATGGATTAGCAATAGTTAATTGTTGTCCGCCAACACCAACACTTCTTTCCAAAACATCAAGCTCAATTCCTTCTCTCATAATTGGCGCGTTATGTTCAATTGCAGTGGCAAGAATTACCTTTGCTGCATCTTTTACTTGTTGAGAGACAATTACAGGAACGCTACTTTTGATAATTCCTGCTTTTTCAAAAGCTATCTTTTCAATTGTGTTACCTAAAAATTCTTGATGATCTAAATCAATTGGAGTGATAACCGAAACTAATGGTGTTAAAACATTTGTGGCATCCCATCTTCCACCCATTCCAACTTCAAGAGAAACTGCATCAACTGGAGTATCAGCAAAACTTACAAACGCCATTGCTGTTAGGGCCTCAAAAAAAGTAATCGGTGATTCTGGTGTTTTTTCGTCAACAAGGTGTAAAAAGGGTTCAACGTGTTTATAAAGTTCTTCAAAACTGTTTTCATTAACTGATTCTCCATCAATACAAATTCTTTCTCGAGGATGAATTAAATGAGGGCTTGTGTAGAGACCTGTTCTTAAGTCCAATGATCTTAATAATCTTTCAACCATTCGCGAAGTACTTGTTTTGCCATTTGTGCCAGCAATATGAATGACCTTTAAACCCTCTTGCGGATTACCCAAATAATCCAATAAGAGTTTGATTCGATCCAAAGATGGATTAATTTTGTTCTCAGGCCAGCGCGAAGCTAGTGCTGCCATGACGTCTGAATTGACCATGATTTTTTCAATCTAATGTATTGCATAAGATTGCCGTCATGAGTGAATCTGCACAGTACCCACGAGTACCAGAAAAGCCTGCTCTTGAAGGAGTAGAGAGTAAGTGGGGAAACTCTTGGGTTCAGAATAAAACCTATGCATTTGATAAAACGGCTTCAAAAGAAAATGTTTACTCAATCGATACTCCTCCTCCAACTGTCAGTGGATCACTTCACGTAGGACATGTTTTTTCTTACACTCATACTGATTTAATTGCTCGCTACCAAAGAATGACCGGCAAGAAAGTTTTTTATCCAATTGGTTGGGATGACAACGGATTACCAACTGAAAGAAGGGTTCAAAACTACTACGGTGTGCGCTGCGAACCTTTACTTGCGTATGATCCAAATTTTGCACCACCAAGTGAACCTGGTGAGAAGCAAATTCCTATTTCCAGAAAAAACTTTGTTGAATTATGCGAGAAATTAACTCTAGAAGATGAGAAAGTTTTTGAATCCCTCTTTCAAACATTGGGTCTATCTATTGACTGGAATTACACCTATCAAACAATTGATAAAAGAGCTCGAAGAGTCTCGCAACTTGCGTTTCTAAGAAATCTAAAGCGCGGAGAGGCTTATCAAGCAGAAGCTCCAACGCTTTGGGATGTCACATTCAAGACTGCTGTTGCCCAAGCTGAATTAGAAGATCGAGAAAGACCAGGAGCCTTTCACAAAATTGGTTTTAAGAAACAAGATGGTGAAAAAGTTTTCATAGAAACTACTCGACCTGAGTTACTTCCCTCATGTGTTGCTTTAGTCGCAAATCCTGATGATGATCGTTATAAAGAATTATTTGGTAAAACTGTAACCACTCCACTTTTTGAAGTCGAAGTACCCGTTGTTGCTCATCATTTAGCTGATCCTGAAAAAGGAAGTGGCATTGCAATGATTTGTACCTTTGGTGACTTAACAGATGTGATTTGGTGGAGAGAATTTGATTTGCCAACAAGAGGACTTATTGGCTGGGACGGCAGGATTGTTTCAGAGAACCCTGAGTGGATCAGCAAAGATTCTGCCAAACAAGTATTTGAAAAAATCATTGGAAAAACTTCTCATTCAGCAAGAGAAGTATTAGTCGCCGAATTAAAAAATAGTGGTGATTTAGTTGGTGAACCAAAGCCCATTACTCATGCTGTTAAATTCTTTGAAAAGGGAGACAAGCCTTTAGAAATTGTTACGACAAGGCAGTGGTACATCCGAAATGGTGGAAGAGATCAAGAATTAAGAACAAAATTACTGAACAGAGGAACTGAATTAAAGTGGCATCCCGATTACATGAAAGTTAGATATGAAAATTGGGTTGAAGGATTAAATGGTGACTGGTTAATTTCTCGCCAAAGATTTTTTGGCGTACCACTTCCCCTTTGGTACAAGTTAGATGCAAATGGAAATCCCGATTATGAACAAATAATTGTTCCGGATGAAAGTATGTTGCCAATTGATCCCCAAAGTGAGGCTCCAAACGGATTTGATGAATCACAAAGAAATAAACCAAATGGTTTTATCGGTGATCCAGATGTTATGGATACTTGGGCAACTTCATCATTAACTCCACAAATTGCTGCATCATGGGAATCAGATAACGACCTTTTCAATCGTGTCTTTCCAATGGATTTGCGCCCGCAATCACATGAAATTATTAGAACTTGGTTATTTTCAACAGTGGTAAGAAGTCATTTAGAAAAGAATTCCTTACCTTGGAAAAACGCAAGTATTAGTGGATGGATTCTGGATCCAGATAGAAAGAAAATGAGTAAATCAAAAGGAAATGTTGTAACTCCAATTGATTTACTTGAAGAATACGGTTCTGATGCTGTTAGGTATTGGGCTTCAATGGGAAGACCCGGAACTGATACCGCATTTGATACTGGGCAGATGAAAATTGGTAAAAGACTAGCTATCAAAATTCTTAATGCCAGTAAATTCAGTTTGAGTCTTAATGCCACTTTAAATAAGTCTGATGTGTTACTTGATGTTGATCATGCACTTCTTAATAAACTAGCTCAAGTTATTGATTCTGCTACTTCATCGTTTGAAAAATATGATTACACCAGAGCCTTAGAAGTTGTGGAAACATTTTTCTGGTCTTTTACTGATGATTATGTTGAATTAGTAAAAGAAAGAACATATGCCAATCAAGGCCCAGAGGCTGCAAGTTCAGCAAGAGCTGCTTTGGGAATAACAACTCATACCTTACTTAAATTATTTGCTCCATTTATTCCATTTGTGACTGAAGAAGTCTGGTCTTGGTGGCAAGAAGGTTCAATACATTTGCAAGCTTGGCCAAAATCATCAGACATTATTACAAATAAGAATGTAAGCACAGATTCATTAGATAATGTCACCTTTATTTTAGGTGAAGTTAGAAAAGTAAAAACTGAGAATAAACAATCCATGAAAGCAGAAGTTAAATCCCTTGAAATATGGGCCAATGCTGCAGTGATTGCTCAAGTAAAGAATGCTCAAAAAGATTTGATTGCCGCAGGAAATATTAAAGACTTGAAATTAACCGAAACAGACTCAGAGATTAAAGTTAAGGTTGAACTAGCTTAAGAATTTAAGCTGATTTTTCTTCAGGCTCGCTGATTTCTTTTCGAGGCACCAAAGTTGGGTTCACATTCTCCAAAACTGTATCTCGATTGATAACAACTTTTCCAATATCGGTTCTACTTGGAACGTCATACATCACATTTAATAAAACTTCTTCCATGATTGCTCTAAGTCCTCTGGCACCGGTGCCGCGCAAATGAGCAAGTTCGGCAACTGCTCTTAGAGCATCTTCGGTAATTTCTAATTCAACGTTGTCTAAACCAAATAATCTTTCATATTGGCGAACTAAAGCATTTTTAGGTTCAACTAAGACTTGCATTAGAGCTTCTTCACTTAAAGCAGTAACACTAGTAATTACTGGAAGTCGGCCAATAAATTCTGGAATCATGCCAAATTTCAAAAGATCTTCTGGCATAACCTTGCCAAAAATATCTCCAGGATTAGTATTTTCTTCTTCACTAAAATCTGCTGTGAAGCCTAAAGATTTTCTACCAATTCTTGATTCAATAATTTTATCTAAGCCGGCAAATGCTCCACCGACGATAAATAAAACATTGCTGGTATCAATTTGAATAAATTCTTGATGCGGATGTTTTCTTCCACCCTGTGGTGGTACTGAAGCAGTTGTACCTTCCAAAATTTTTAACAAAGCTTGTTGCACACCTTCTCCACTCACATCACGGGTAATTGAAGGGTTCTCACTTTTTCGGGCAATTTTGTCAATTTCGTCAATGTAAATGATTCCAGTTTCAGCTTTTTTAACATCGTAATCAGCAGCTTGAATTAGCTTTAACAAGATATTTTCAACATCTTCACCAACATAACCAGCTTCAGTTAGAGCGGTGGCATCAGCAATAGCAAAAGGAACATTTAACAACCTGGCTAATGTTTGAGCTAACAAAGTTTTTCCTGAACCAGTTGGACCAAGTAATAAAATATTTGATTTAGCTAGTTCAACTAAATCATCTTTTGGACGATCTGTTGCACCGGCTTGAACTCTTTTGTAATGGTTATAAACAGCAACTGACAATGATTTCTTGGCGTGCTCTTGGCCAATTACATAATTATTTAGAAACGCATAGATTTCTTTTGGTTTTGGTAATTCTTCAAATGGTAAATCAGCTGTCTCTTGTAACTCTTCATCAATTATTTCATTACAAAGTTCAATACATTCATCACATATATAAACACCAGGACCAGCAATTAATTTTTTAACTTGCTTTTGACCTTTACCGCAAAAGGAACATTTTAATGGATCAGTGCCTTCACCAAGTCTGGCCATTTTGGTGTGCTCCTTTGTCGCAACTTAAAAATTTGTGGTTAGTTGGATTAACGCTACCTTGAAGTACCCACAAAACAGGGTTTATTTATCTCAAATCAGCCATTGTGTTCACAGTGGGCGAACAAAAACTTTAACGAATTATTTTTGTGGCGCTTTGCGTGATGCAATTACTTGATCGATGATGCCATATTTTTGAGCATCCTCTGCTGTCAAGATTTTGTCTCGCTCAATGTCTTTTTGAATTTCAGCTAATTTCTTTCCTGTGTGCTTAGCCAAAATGCCTTCCATTTCAGCGCGCATTCTCAAAATTTCGTTTGCTTGAATTTCAATGTCAGAACCTTGTCCGCCACCTTCTGTGTAAGGCTGGTGAATCAAAATTCTTGCGTGTGGAAGTGCAAATCTTTTTCCAGGTGAACCTGCAGCAAGAATTACTGAAGCAGCAGAGGCAGCTTGACCTAAGCAAATAGTTTGAATTTGAGGCTTAATAAATTGCATGGTGTCATAAATTGCAGTCATCGCAGTGTATGAACCACCAGGTGAATTTATGTACATAGAAATATCGCGTTCAGGATCTAATGATTCCAAAACCAAAAGTTGTGCCATCACATCATCTGCCGAGGCATCATCAATTTGCACACCTAGAAAGATGATTCTCTCTTCAAACAATTTGGTGTATGGGTTGTGAACTCGTTCACCATTTGCAGTTCTTTCTCTAAATTCAGGAAGAATGTAGCGAGATTGTGGTTTTAATTTAGAAGAGACAATATTTTCGATCTTCATTTATCTTGTCCCTCCGTGTCCTGTTACATCACTTGCTGATCTAACTACTTTGTCAACAAATCCATATTCTTTTGCTTCATCAGATGTAAACCAACGGTCACGATCAGAATCTTGTTCAATTTGATCTGCAGTTTGTCCTGTGTGCTCAGCAATTAAGCGTGCCATCTGTTTTTTGATATGTAACATTTGTTCAGCTTGAATTTTGATATCTGATGCTGTTCCACCGATTCCACCTGAAGGTTGATGCATCATGATGCGAGCATGTGGAAGTGCATAACGTTTTCCTTTTGCACCTGCTGATAACAAAAATTGTCCCATTGATGCAGCTAATCCCATTGCAACAGTTGCAACATCATTTGGAATGTATTGCATAGTGTCATAAATTGCCATACCTGCAGAAATTGAACCACCAGGAGAATTTATGTAAAGATAAATATCTTTTTCTGGATCTTCAGCAGCAAGGACAAGCATTTGTGCTGTCAAAATATTGGCAACTGAATCTTCCACAGGAGTTCCTAGGAAAATAATTCGTTCTTTAAGAAGTCTTTGAAATATTTGGTCGTCGTAGCTTCCTGGACCAGATGGATTTCGCAATTGCGTATCCTCGTTCAACTTTTTTCGCTCTCCTAATTAATTAGATACTTCGACTTTAACCTGAAACACATTTTTTCTCATCTTGGAACCTGGGATGTTCGCTATGAGGGAAACTTTTACTCTGTTTCTGGGACGAATTCTTTGAGGACACTTGCAACGTCTACTTTTTGACCAGCAGTATCGGTCACATCTGCTTCTTTAACCACAAGAGTTAATGCCTTACTTCTTCTTATTTCACCCATTACAAGTGTGATTTCACCAGATCTAACTAGTGCATCGGCAAAAGTTTGTGGAGCCATTTGATACTTCATTGAGTTCTGGGTAATCCATTCAGATAAGTCTGCATCTGAAACCCCAATGTTTTCTTCTTCAGCAATCTTGTCCAATATGAACTGTGATTGCATAGATTTTCTAGAACCTTTTTTAAATTCTTCTTTATGAGCATCATCACCATGACCATCTTTAAAGTGCTCTTCAAATTCAGATTCGATGGCATTTTCTGGCAAAGGAACTTTGGCCATTAAATCAATTAATGCTTCACTTGCCTTATCTCTTGCCAAATAAGTTTGTTCAATAATTCTAGATTCCTTAACTTTTTCTTCTAAGTTCTTTTTTAACTCAGCTAAGGTGTCAAATTCGCTAGCCATTTTTGCAAACTCATCATCTGCTTTAGGAAGTATTTTCTCATTTACACTTTTTACTGTTATTTCTAAACTAATCTGCAATTCTTTGAAGGGACCATCGGTTGGAGAAAAATCAAGATTGAGTTTTTGTTCAGCTTTGGCACCAACTAAAACTTTGTCAGCTCCTGGAACTAGCCCATTTGATCCAACTGTGTAGGCAAGTGCTTGACCTGAATATTCATTAACTTGCACACCATCTTTAGTTCCAGTTATATCAAGAATTACCACATCTTCATCTTTTGCTGCTCTTTCTACAACTGAAAGATTAGAAAATCTGGCACGCAATTCTTCTAATTGTTTCTCAACATCTTCACCTAATTCTCGTGACTTTTCGACAACTAGTTTTAGTCCCTTGTATTTTGGGGTTTCAAAATCAGGTCTGATATCAACTTCGGCACTAAATTTAAAATCTTCATTTTCCTTTAATTCAGTAACTTCAACACTTGGTCGACCAATTGGATAAACTTTCTTGTCTTTTAAAGCTTCTGCATAGGCTTTGGGAATAGCTTCATTTACTGCTTCTTGTAAAACTGCAGGTCTTCCAACTCTTTGATCAATAACTTGTGTGGGAACTTTGCCTTTTCTAAATCCTGGAACACTTATTTGGCTAGCAATTTTTTGGTAGGCAGCATCAAGGCTTGGTTTTAATTCTGAAAATGGCACTTCAACTTGAACTTTAATTCTGGTGGGTGTCAAATTTTCTATAGTGCTTTTCAATTTATTAATACTCTCCTTGATTTTTTCTTTTCTTGTGTCGGGGCGGGGAGATTCGAACTCCCGATCTCCTGCTCCCAAAGCAGGCGCGCTAGCCACTACGCTACGCCCCGCGAGCGCTGTTCAATCGTAGTTGTTTACAAGTCATGACTCTGCTGTGAGGTTCAGAATTAGTGAAAACCTAAGATGAACATGCATTGTTTTGCGGGTGTAGCTCAATGGCTAGAGTTCCAGCCTTCCAAGCTGGCTATGCGGGTTCGATTCCCGTCACCCGCTCCAAATTTTAAGAAAAACTAATTTGGCATTGGTGGCATCTTCCCACCGTTTTCATATTCACTTATTTGGTTAATTCTTCTCATGTGTCTTTCATCATTTGAAAAGTTTGTGTTTATAAATGCATCGACGATGGCTAATGATTCAGATTCTGAATGCATTCGTCCACCAATTCCCATGACGTTGGCGTTGTTATGTTCGCGAGCAAGTTTTGCTGTTTCAACACTCCAAGCAAGTGCTGCCCTGACTCCTTTTATTTTGTTAGCTGCAATTTGTTCACCGTTACCTGATCCACCCATGACAATTGCTAATGAACTCGGATCTTGAGCAGCCCCTTTGGCTGCCAGAAAACAAAAAACTGGGTAGTCATCTAATGCATCATAATTTTTTGCGCCATGATCAATTACTTCATGACTCTTACTTTTCAAATGTTGTGCAACTTTTTCTTTTAATTCAAATCCAGCATGATCGCAACCTAAATGAATTTTCATAAAATTTTCCTTTTAAAATTGTGGTCTTGCTGTTCTAGTTCTTTTTAGTTCAAAAAATCCTGGCACACTTGCAGCTGCCACAACACCATCCCATAGTTTCAAAGCGTCTTCACCTTTTGGAGCTGGTGTGATGACTGGCCCAAAAAATGCCACTCCTTCAACTGAAATTACTGGAGTTCCAACATCGCTTCCCACTAAATCTAACGCAGCTTTTGTTGAATCTCTTAAGTCTTGATCAAATTCATTTGAATCATAAGCATCAATTAACGACGCATCAAGATTTGCATTTTTTAAAGCTTCGATAAGAGTTTCTTTTGCTACAGGTTTAGCGCCTGGGTGAAATAAATTACCAATTGCTGTGTAAAGAGGAAGAACTACTTCATAACCATTTTTTCTTTTCGCTGCTGCAATTACTCTTACTGGTCCCCAAGTTTTATCAATTCGGGCTCTGTACTCGGGAGTTAAGTCTCTGCCTTCGTTTAACACAGCCAAGCTAAAAATGTTCCATTCAACTTCAATATCTCTTTGAGATTCAACTTCTAAAATCCAGCGTGATGTCATCCAGGCCCATGGACAAGCTGGATCGAACCAAAATTTTGCTTTTGTTGTCATTTGTAGAAATTATTCCCTATCTATCTGCGTTCTTTCCCCCAGCCTAGAGCCCTGTCATAGGTAACGTGTCAAGATTGGAATCTGCCACAACTTATTAGAGGAAATCTTGAGCAAAAATTTAAACATCACCAGAGCTGAGGCTCAAAAACGTGCTGAGGTTGTGTCAAATACTGCTTACACAGTTGCATTAACCATTGATGGCAAAGGTGAAACTTATTCATGTGTTGCTTCAATTACTTTTGATTCCAAGAGTGGTGCAGAAACCTGGCTTGATTTAATTTCACCTAAAGTTGATTCGATTTGGCTAAATGGAAACGAATTAGCTGTATCTGAAGTTTTTGATGGATCACGAATTAAGTTAACTAATTTAAAAGATAAAAACACAGTGAAAGTTAAGGCCAATTGTTCCTACATGAACACAGGTGAAGGCTTACACAGACATATTGATCCGGTGGATAACCAGGTTTATATCTTTACACAATTTGAAGTAGCCGACTCAAGACGAGTTTTCCCAGTTTTTGAACAACCAGACATTAAATCAACCTTGAACTTAAGTGTCACTGCCCCAACTAAATGGACATTAATTAGTAACTCACCAACACCAGATTCTGTGAAAGTTAATGATGAAATGTCCACCTGGAGTTTTCCCACAACTCCCATAATGTCTTCTTATTTGTATGCGTTGTGTGCTGGACCATATTTTAAGAAAACAGATGTTTACAAAGGTAAATTTGGGCAGTATCCATTAGGAATATTTGTCAGACCATCTTTAGCGCAATTTCTTGATCATGAAGAAATTTTTGAAATCACCAAGCAAGGTTTTACTTGGTTTGAGGATAAGTTTCAAGTGGGCTACCCATTTAAAAAATATGATCAAGTTTTTGTTCCAGAATTTAATGCTGGCGCTATGGAAAACGTGGGATGTGTAACTTTTAGAGACGAATACATTTTTAGATCAAGAACAACTAAAACTGCTTATGAATCAAGGGCAAACACAATTTTGCACGAAATGGCCCATATGTGGTTTGGTGATTTAGTAACAATGAAATGGTGGAATGATCTTTGGTTGAACGAATCTTTTGCAGAGTGGGCTGCTCATTGGGCAAGCACTGGCGCAACGAAATACAACGAAGCCTGGACACTATTTCATTTACAAAGAAAAGCTTGGGCTTATCGTCAAGACCAACTTCCTTCAACGCATCCAATTGCAGCAAATATGCCAGATCTTGATTCTGTGTATGAAAACTTTGATGGCATCACTTATGCCAAGGGAGCTTCTGCGCTACGCCAACTTGTTGCCTGGGTAGGAGAAGAAAACTTTCTCAAAGGATTAAAAGCATATTTTGATAAGCATGCTTGGAAAAATACTGAACTGCCTGATTTATTAAATGAATTATCAATTTCTTCCGGAAGAGATTTGGATTCTTGGACCAAGCTTTGGTTGCAATCATCAGGAGCAACATTATTAAGACCAGAAATTGAAACTGATTCAAATAATGTGATTACTAAAGCATTTATTAATCAAGAACCACCAAGTGCACCTCCTGGTTTACCTCCTGTGCTTCGCCCACATCGCTTAGCAGTTGGTACTTATGAAAAACAAGGAAACAAGTTAGTCCGCACAAACAGATTTGAAATAGATGTTGATGGTAAAACAACAGAAGTAAAGGAATTAGTCGGACTGAAAAGACCTGCCTTAATTCTTGTTAATGATGATGATTTAACTTACGCCAAAATTAGACTAGACAATATTTCACTTGAAACAGCAACAAAAGACATTGCTGCTATTGATTCTTCACTTTCAAGAGCTCTTATCTGGGGCGCTGTTTGGGACATGCTTAGAGATGGTGAAGTTGGAACTGGGAAATATTTAGACCTAGTTCTCTCAGGTTTAGTTGCAGAAACAGATATTGGACTTGTTCAGCAAGTACTCATGCAATGTCGAAGTGCCATTGATGTTTATGCAGATAGAAAAAACCGATTGACATACAACACTAAATTTGCTGATGCACTACAAAAACTACTTCTGGAAGCAGAAGAAGGCTCTGATCGCCAACTTGCCTTAGTGAGAACATTTAGCGCCGTTGCCACAACTGAGCAACAAGTAAATCGTGTAGCAGAAATTCTTGATGGAAATGAGAAAATTGCTGGTCTAAAAATTGACACAGATCTTCGATGGACACTGCTTCGCCGCTTAGTTGTGATGGGCAAACGTGGCTTGACTGCTATCGAAGAAGAATTAAAAAGAGATGACACTGCAATGGGAAGAGAACATGCAGCAGGTGCTCGAGCTGCAATTCCAACACTGGAAGCAAAAGAGATTGCCTGGAAACTTGTTACAACTAATGAGAATTTACCTAATTCTGAAATTCATTCAACCCTTGGTGGACTTTCATATATGGACCATGCAGAAATAATGAAAAACTTTATTGATAAATACTTTGATTCAGTTGAAACTTTATGGAACTCTCGAACTCACGAAATTGGTCAATCTTTGGTTACCGGTCTGTTTCCAAGTTCAAATATTACGCAAGAAGTAATTGATAAATCCGACAAATTCTTAGAAAACAATAAAAATTTAGCTGTTGGAGCTAGAAGAATAATTATTGAACAAAGAGATGCAATAGCACGAGCCTTAAGAGCTCAAGCTGCTGATAAATAGCCTTTAAACATCCGTCATTGATTTAGGGCGATATGCGTGCGCGCCTAAAACAGCAAAAGCCTGATTTAATCCACCAACGTAATCATTAACAACAAATGCATTTGCCATTGAAATTGCTGCTAAACGACAAACTTGGTTATCAACAGTTGAAGATGCATAACTACCAGTAACAATTTCAATTGCGTGATTTTGTAAATCAACACAAACTAAAACGGTGGCAGAACTATTATCAAGTTTTTTATGTAACTTGATAGCATCTTTTCTACCTTCTTCTAGTTCTCCCACATATAAACTAAAATTTAAATCACTATTTGTTTCAGCAGCCGCAATTGACTTGGCAATTTCATTTTGTTCATCTGTTGTAAAGAAATCACCACTTTGCACTTACGCCACCTGCCTTTAGCGCCAATGATTTTAACTCTTCTTCACTAGATTCAATTTCTAAATGCTTGGCTTCATTTCCAGGACCATTAAGCCACCAAGTTTCAGTATGAGAAACAAATCCAGATTCACGTCTGGCTCTTCTTGACCATTGTGGGGCCAGAATTGCCAAGGCAACCAATCCAGAAATTAATAGTGGAAGACCAATAAAGAGTGCAATCGCAGCAGATCCAGAAATGGAAACCCCTGGTTCATCCCCATCGTCTCTTATCGCTGCAAAAACAGGTTGAGAAAACACAGTCAAAACTGAGCAAGAAACAACTAGTGAATTAAACAGTCGGGAAATCTTTAACATAAATCCAACTTTACTCAATGCTGATAACAGCAAAAAAGGGGTATATGTCGGTAACCTTGTGCATATGTTCCAAAACGCAGATTCAATTCCTGAAACCCTAGGTGGCTATCTTTCTAGTGTTCCAATTCAGATCGTCTTAATATTTTCAATCGCAATTTTTCTTAATACTGTTGTAAGAATTGCAATTTCAAGATTTGTCAAAGGTGCTATTAAAAGAGCTAACGAGAAAGCTCCTCAATACAAAAGACTTGCAGACAATACAGCCGAATTATCTGCCATGGTTATGCAACAAAGAACTGTGCAAAGAGTAAGAGCTGTTGGGCAGCTATTTAGAAGTGCTTCAGCTCTGGTTATTTGGACCGTGGCAATAATGTCTGCACTTAGTGTTATCGGATTTAATGTTGGACCTCTTTTGGCCAGTGCTGGAGTTGCCGGTGTCGCTTTAGGTTTTGGTGCACAAACATTAATCAAAGATTTTCTGGCAGGAATATTTATTATTTTAGAAGATCAATACGGAGTTGGCGATGTCGTTGATCTAGGACCTGCAATAGGAACCGTTGAAGAAGTTGATTTAAGAGTCACAAGATTAAGAGATATGGGTGGTGTGGTTTGGTATGTGCGCAACGGTGAAATTTTAAGAGTTGCTAACAGAAGCCAAGGTTGGACTGTTGCCACAGTTGATGTTCCAGTTGCTTATGACGAAGACTTAGAAAAGGTAAGAGTTGTAATTGATCGAGTTGGTAAAGAGATGTTAGATGATCCAGCATTTTCTGGAATGTTATTAGGTGCACCGCAATATGCAGGTGTAGAACAAGTTTCAGGAGACGCAATTTTTGTCAGAATTGTTGCCAAAACCGCACCAGATCAACCAATGCAAACAGCCAGAGAGATTAGAGAGAAAATAAAAGGTGCATTTGATAAAGCTGGCATTCGTGTTCCAGTCCTAGCAAGACCCTTTCCCACCAGTACAGGAATGCCTCCTAGCAATCCCAACCAGCGCTAAAGCAATCCTTAATTCGCTTTAAGTTCAATTACCGGGCAAACTAAGACTTATGTCGATTCCGCAATCCGTCAAAATCAGAACAAACGCTCAAGGTGAACCAGCAACCTGTTTAGTCACTGGTGCAACTGGTTACATAGGTGGTCGTTTAATTCGAGAATTATTAATTGCCGGCTATAAGGTAAAAGTTTTTGCAAGATTTCCAGATCGATTAAGAGATATGCCTTGGATAGATAAAGTTGAGGTCATTGCAGGAGATGCGTTAAATATTTCTGATGTTGAAAAAGCAATGAAAGAAGTTGATGTTGCTTACTACTTACTCCATGCTTTAAATCAAGGTCCAGAGTTCGTTGAAATCGAAACCAAAATGGCGCAACTTTTTGCAGCTTCTGCAAAAAATAACAATGTTCAAAAAATTGTTTATCTGGGTGGTTTAATTCCTACTCAAAAACTTTCTCAACATTTAGAGTCACGAAAAGTAACTGGAGAAATCCTTAGAAATTCTGGTGTGCCAACTGTTGAACTTAGAGCTGGTGTTGTAATCGGTTCAGGCTCAGCTTCATTTGAAATGCTTAGATACTTAACAGAGCGACTACCAATCATGATTACCCCTAAGTGGGTTAAAACAAGAATTCAACCAATTGCAGTAAGAGATGTTTTGTATTACTTAGTTGGTGCAGCTTCTTTAGGAAATGAAATCAATCGAGCATTCGATATTGGTGGACCAGATATTTTTACTTATAAAGACATGATGAAGCACTATGCAAAAGTAGCTGAATTAAGAAAAAGAATCATTATTCCTGTTCCTCTTCTTACTCCAAGACTTTCCAGTTTGTGGGTGGGGCTTGTCACCCCAGTGCCAGGTTCGATTGCTAAACCTTTAGTCAGAAGCTTGATAAATGAAGTAATTTGTAGTGAAAGTGATATCAAAAAATATTTACCTGATCCAACTGATGGTTTAACTAAATTTGACAAAGCTGTAGACCTTGCTCTAATGCGAGTTAGAGATGCGCAAGTTTCAACTCGTTGGTCAAGTGCATCTATTCCTGGAGTTCCTTCTGAACCAATGCCAAGTGATCCTAAATGGTCTGGAGGATCCTTGTATGAAGATTTAAGAGAAATTGAAATCGATACCAACACTCATGAAGTTTGGAAAGTGGTTGAAGGAATTGGTGGTGAACACGGTTACTTCACACTTGATTGGGCTTGGGAGATCCGAGGCTTAATGGATCGCGCCGTTGGTGGAGTGGGATTAAGAAGAGGTAGAAGAGATCCAAA